>DATKTF010000339.1:0-8052 GCA_035531255.1 Cellulomonadaceae bacterium | reverse complement strand
ACCGGACGTGGACGGCGGTCACCGTCGGACCGATCGTCGCAGCGACCGCAGGATCAGACCGGCGACCCAGGCGAGGCCGGCGAGGCTCGCAGCGTTCGCGCTGCGTCGCGCCGTGCGCCGCCGACCGCGGAACTCCCGCACGGGCCAGCCGACCGTCCGGGCGTAGCGCCTGAGCCGGGGCTCGGGGTTGATCGCGCAGGGGTGCCCCACCGCGGAGAGGATCGGCACGTCGTTCACCGAGTCCCCGTACGCGTAGGAGGCGGCGAGGTCCAGTCCGGCGCCCTCGGCGAGGCAGCGCACGGCCCGCGCCTTGGCCTCGCCGTGCAGGAGGTCGCCGACCAGCCTCCCGGTGTAGAAGCCGTCCTCGTGCTCGGCGACGGTGCCGAGCGCCCCGGTCGCACCGAGCCGTCGCGCGATCAGCTCACCGATCTCGACCGGGCTCGCGGTCACGAGCCAGACCTGGTGCCCCGCAGCGAGGTGGTCGTCGAGCAGCTTCTGCGTGCCGGGGAAGATGCGCAGGCAGAGCACCTCGTCGTACACCTCCTCGCCGATCGCGGCGACCTCGGCCACCGACCGACCGGCCATGATCGACAGACCACGCGAGCGGACCTGGTCGATCTGCTGCTTGTTCTCCCCGAAGACGAGGTAGCGGGCCTGGTGGACCGAGAACTCGATGATGTCGAGCGGGGTGAAGAACCCGCGTCGGTAGAGCCCGACCGCCAGGTGGAACGCGCTCGCGCCGCGGATGATCGTGTTGTCGACGTCGAAGAACGCCCCGATCAGACCGGGATCGACGGTGCCGGGGCCGGGCGCACCGGCGTCAGGCTGCAGGTCGACCTGATCGGCGGGCACACCGTCCACTGTATCGAGGCTGCGTAGTCTTGCCGTGTGCCGACGAGTGAGACCCGGAGCCCGGTGGCGGACAGCCGCGTCGTCCTGTACGTGCGCAGTGGTTGTCACCTGTGCGAGGTCGCTGTCGACGTCGTCCGGTCGGTGTGCCAGGAGAGCGACGCGGACTGGGTCGCGCTCGACATCGACGAGATGCGTGAGACGGGTGCGGCCGGCCGCGCGCTCGCCGAGGAGTACGCGGACCTCGTCCCGGTCGTGGTCGTCGACGGGGTCCGCCGCGGGTACTGGCGGCTCGACGCCGACCGGGTGCGTCGGGCCCTCGCGGCGGGCCGGCCGAGCGCCTAGCCTCGGTGGGGTCGTGACGAGGGGGTCGAGGTGAGTGCACCCGTCGGGCGCGCCGTGGGAGGCGTTGCGCGACCGTTGCCACGCGCCACGGTCGACCGTCTTCCGCGGTACCTGCGCGCACTCGACTCGCTCGAGGCGCAGGGAGTCGTGACGACGTCGTCGGTGACGCTGTCGGCCGCGGCCGGGGTCGGCTCGGCGCAGCTGCGCAAGGATCTGTCGTTCCTCGGGTCGCACGGTCGGCGCGGAGTCGGCTACGACGTCTCGCACCTGCGTGGGCGGATCGCGGCGGCGCTCGGGGTGACGAGCCGGCAGCGGGTGGTGATCGTCGGCATCGGCAACCTCGGGCACGCGCTCGCGAACTACGCGGGCTTCGGCGAGCGGGGGTTCACCGTCGTCGGTCTCGTCGACGTCGACCCGGCGGTGGTGGGGACCCGGGTGTCCGGACTGGTCGTCCGTCACCTCGACGAGCTCGAGCGCCTGGTGGACGAGCGAGGCGCGACGATCGCGGTCCTCGCGGTGCCGTCGTCGGCGGCTCAGCGGGTCTGCGACCGCGTCGTCGCGGCCGGGGTCGGGGGAGTGCTGTCGTTCTCGTCCCGTGAGCTGGCCGTCCCGAGCGGCGTGGACCTGCGAACGGTCGATGTCGGGGCGGAGCTGCAGATCCTCGCGTTCCACGGGCATCGGCGGCAGTCGCCCGAGGTGTGACCCGCGCGGTCTCCTCCGGCACCGTGCACGGATCCGGTACCACGCGCGGAGGATCCGGACCGGTCGCCGACCGGTCCGGACCCTCGGGCGCAGCGTTGCGGTGCGGGCTCAGGCGGCCTTGATGGCGGAGCCGTCGATCACGATCTTGACCTTGTCGGCGACCAGGACGCCACCGGCCTCGAGCGCGGCGTTCCAGGTGAGGCCGAACTCCTTGCGGGAGATCTCGGTCTCGGCGGAGAACCCGGCGCGGTAGTTGCCGAACGGGTCGGTCGCGGTGCCGTTGAACTCGGTCGTGAGCTCGACGGACTTCGTCACGCCGTGGATCGTCAGGTCGCCGACGACGGCGAGCACGCTGCCCTCGACGCGCACCGCGGTCGAGGTGAACGTCCAGGTCGGGTAGGCCTCGACCTCGAAGAAGTCGGCGCTCTTCAGGTGACCGTCGCGGCCCGCGTCACCGGTGCTGATCGTGGCCGGGTCGAGGGTCACCACGACGGTGGAATCGGCCAGGGTCGCGCCGACGGTGATCACGCCCGACGTGACGGTGACGGCGCCGCGCACCTTCGAGATGCCGGCGTGGCGCACGGTGAAGCCCGCCTCGGTGTGGGACGGGTCGATGTTCCAGGTGCCGGTGGTGAGGCCGGCCGGGAGCTCGGTGTCTGTCAGGAAGGTCATGGTGCTCTCCTCGGATCGCGTGGTGTGGTTGCTGTGCGTGGTCTGGATGACGTGGGTCCGGCCGGTTGCACTTCGAGATCCATAATTGAAGCCTCAACCACCGAATAGTTGACATTTCTACTACACTGAGCTGCGTCGCGCAAGCCTGTCCGTCCAGGAGGATGGACGAGGTGACGCGTGGCCGCCCCGAGCCGATGGTGATGGGCGCCAGCCGAGAAGACGAAGAGGAACCGATGACCGCGCACGTCGTGACCGAGGCTCGTGGAGCGACCGACGTCGAGGCAGTCCGCTGGCTGACTCCGGACCAGCAGCGGTGCTGGCGCGCCTACCTCGAGGGCACCGCGCGACTCTCCGAGGCGCTCGGCCGTCAGCTCGAGACCGAGGCCGGGCTGTCCCTCGCCGAGTACGAGGTGCTCGTGCGGCTCTCGGAGTCCGACGGGCGCACGATGCGCATGTCGGTGCTCGCCGACTCGCTCGCGCACTCCCGGAGCCGCGTCACCCACACCGTCGCGCGGATGGAGAAGCACGGTCTCGTCGCGCGTCAGACGTGCAGCGCCGATGGGCGCGGCGTGAACTGCCACCTCACCGACGCCGGCTTCGCACGGCTCGAGGCCGCCGCGCCCGGTCACGTGGCGCAGGTCCGGGAGAGCCTCGTCGACGTGCTCGACGACGAGCAGTTCCGCATCCTCGGGGAGGCGATGGCGGCCGTGGCGGCCGCGATCGGGCACTGACGGGCACTGACGGGCACTGACGGCTCCGAGCACCCCTCGACGTTTGCGAGACTGGGGGCATGGCTGCGACCACCGTCCACCTCATCCGTCATGGCGAGGTCCACAACCCCGAAGGCGTGCTCTACGGGCGCCTCCCGGGGTACCGGCTCTCCGATCGCGGGCTGGCGATGGCCCGCAAGGTCGCCGACCACCTCGCGGGCGAAGGACCCGAGCGTGCCGACGTCACCGTCGTCGTCGCATCACCGCTCGAGCGCGCCCAGCAGACCGCGACGCCGATCGCGGAGGCCTTCGGGCTGGCGATCCGGTCCGACGAGCGCCTGATCGAGGCCGACAACTACTTCCAGGGGCTGACCTTCGGGGTCGGTGACGGCTCGCTGCGCCACCCGCGCCACTGGCGCCACCTGATCAACCCGTTCCGGCCGTCCTGGGGCGAGCCCTATCGCGAGCAGGCCGATCGCGTCCTGGCCGCGGTCGACGCCGCACGCGCTCTCGCCGACGGCCACGAGGCCGTGCTGGTGAGCCATCAGCTCCCGATCTGGGTCACCCGGCTCTCGGTCGAGCACCGCAGGCTCTGGCACGACCCTCGACGCCGCGAGTGCTCGCTCGCGTCCATGACGTCGCTCGACTTCGACGGCGACCGCCTCGTCCGGGTGCGGTACTGCGAGCCGGCGGCCGAGCTCCTGCCGGGCGCGGCCAGGGTGGCCGGAGCGTGAGGCGCACCGGGAGCGGGCGGAGCCGGCTCGTGCGGACGGGCGCATCGGTCGCGCTCGCGATCGCGCTCGGGGGATCGGTCGCGGCCTGCTCGGAGTCCGGATCGATCACGTCGCCGTCGGCGCACCCGAGCGACGTCGTCGGGCAGAACTACCAGTCCGGCGACGGCAGCGTGACGACCTGGGCCGAGTCGAGCCGTGGAACCCCCGTGGTGCTGAAGGGCACCGACTTCGAGGGCAAGGCCGTCGACGTCTCCGCCTGGCGCGGTGACGTCGTCGTCATCAACAACTGGTATGCGGGGTGCCCTCCGTGCCGCGCCGAGGCGCCCGGTCTGGTGCGACTCGCGAACCAGGAAGCGGGGGCGGGTGTGCACTGGATCGGCATCAACGGGGTCGACGACGCGGGCGCCGCGCAGGCCTTCCAGCGCACCTTCGCGGTGCCCTATCCGAGCATCGCCGACACGGACGGGCTCGCGGTCGCCGCGCTCCAGGGCTCGGTGCCCATCCAGGCCGTCCCGACCACCGTGGTGCTCGACCGTCGGGGTCGCGTCGCGGCGCGGGTGCTCGGGCAGGCCGACGAGAGCACCCTCAAGGCCCTGATCGACGGCGTCATCGCCGAGTCGCCGGGGGCGAGCGCGACGCCGTGATCCTCGCCACCGGTCTCACCGCTCTCGGGGTCGCGCACCTGCCGCAGCAGGTCGCCGGCCTCCTCCTGCCGGGTGACTTCTGGGGAGACCTCGGCGCGAGCTTCGCGTCGACCGCGTTCTCGGGCTCGCTCCTGCTCGCCGTCCCGGTCGCGCTCCTGGCCGGTCTCGTGTCGTTCGCGTCTCCGTGCGTGCTGCCGCTCGTCCCCGGGTACCTGGGCTACCTCGGAGGGATGTCCGGGGCGACGGTGGGCAGCCGTCCGCTCGGCGGTGGCGGGGCTCGGGCGCGACCCGGACGTCGACGTGTGCTCGGCGGCGTGGCGCTGTTCGTCGCCGGCTTCTCCCTCGTGTTCGTCGTGTTCGGGGCGCTCGCCGGGTCGCTCGGCGGGCTGCTCAAGGAGTGGCAGGACCCGATCAGCCGGGTGCTGGGTGTCGTCGTCATCCTGATGGGCGTCGCGTTCATGGGGTTCGTCCCGTTCCTGCAGCAGGAGCGCCGGTTTCACGTCAGCCCGCGTGCCGGGGGGTGGGGCGCCCCGCTGCTCGGTCTGGTCTTCGGCCTCGGGTGGGCACCGTGCATCGGCCCGACCCTCACCGCGATCACGGCGCTCTCCCTCGACGGGGGTTCGGCCGGCCGCGGTGCGCTGCTCTCGGTCGCGTTCTGCGTCGGGCTCGGGCTCCCCTTCGTCGTGATCGCGCTCGGCTTCGAGAGCAGCACACGGGTGCTCGGCCTGCTGCGACGTCACCGGCTCGCGGTGATGCGCGCGGGCGGTGTGATGCTGGTCATCCTCGGCGTCGCCCTCGTGACGGGCCTCTGGGGCAGCTGGGCTCATTGGCTGCAGGGTGTCGTCACCGGTCAGAACGGGTTCGTCCCGGTGGTGTGATCGGTGGCGGGCAGGCAGGAAGGCAGGCGGGCGAGCAGGTCGGTCCGCCGTGCACACCCACAGGTCCGGACGGCATAGTCGTCGACGGTGCCGTGGGCGGGCAGGCGATCATGGCGAGAAGGACGAGAGGAGCGGGATGAGCGGCTACCGGCCGGACGGCCTCGAGGACGCGTTCACGGCCGACGTGTCGGAACGCACGGGGGCCGAGGCCCGTGACGCGGCGACCGAGGTCGACACGGTGCCCGTCGGCGCCGAGGCCACGCCGGACGTGCAGGTGCCGCGCATCGGCGTCATCGGCTGGCTGCGGTGGGTCTGGCGGCAGCTGAGCAGCATGCGCGTCGCCCTGATGCTGCTGATGCTGCTCGCGGTCGCAGCCGTGCCGGGCACGATCTTCCCGCAGAACGCCCAGGACCCGGCGAAGGTGGCCACCTTTCTCGCCGACCACCAGGCGCTCGGACCGTGGCTCCAACGCCTCCAGCTGTTCGACGTGTACAGCTCGGTCTGGTTCTCGGCGATCTACCTGCTGCTGTTCGTCTCGCTGGTGGCGTGCATCGTGCCGCGGACCCGGGTCCACCTCACCGCCGTGCGGGCACGACCGCCGCGCGTGCCTCGGCGGTTCGACCGGTTCCCCGCGCAGGGCGGTCTCACGACCACCGCGACGCCCCAGCAGGTCGTCGACTCGGCCGCGGCGGCGTTGCGCGGGCCGTGGCGGCGGCTGCCCCGGTTCCGCGTCGACGTCGGCACCGAGGGAGGCGAGGCCACGGTGGCTGCGGAACGCGGCTACCTGCGCGAGACCGGGAACCTCGTCTTCCACCTGTCGCTCGTCGGTCTGCTCATCGCGATCGCCACCGGTCAGATGCTGCACTACCGCGGGCAGGCGCTCGTCGTGGAGGGACACGGCTTCGCCAACGCGGTCGTCGACTACGACACGTTCGAGAGAGGCACGGCGTTCAACCCGTCGAGCCTGGTCCCGTTCAGCCTGCGGCTCGACTCGTTCTCGGCCCGGTTCTCCCCGGTGAGCCTGCAGCCCCGGGACTTCACGGCGGACGTCACCGTGACGCAGCCCGACGGCTCCGCGAGCGCCCAGCAGATCAAGGTCAACCACCCGCTGGACGTCGGCGGCGCGAACGTCTACCTGCAGGGCAACGGGTACGCACCGGACGTCGTCGTGCGCGACTCGGCGGGCAACGTGGCCTTCTCCGGTCCTGTGCCGTTCCTTCCGCAGAACGCGGTCTACACGTCGCTCGGCGTGATCAAGGTTCCCGACGTGACCAGCGGCGACCAGATCGGCTTCCGCGCAGCGCTGCTCCCGACCGCGCAGCAGGACACCGACGGCGTGTGGCAGTCGGTCGCGCCGCAGCCGGCGAACCCGCTCATGGTGCTGACGGTCTGGACCGGGAACCTGGGTCTGGACACCGGGGTGCCGCAGAACGTGTACAAGCTGGACACCAGCCACCTGAAGCAGGTCATGGGCTCGGACGGGCAGGCGGTGTCGCTCAAGGTTCAGCCGGGAGAGACGGTCGACCTCCCGAACGGGCTGGGGACGTTGACGTTCAAGGCGTTGCCACGCTACGTCGCGCTCGACCTGCGGTACGACCCCGCGCTGACCGAGGTGCTGGTCTTCGCGCTGCTCGCGCTGGCCGGACTGGCGACCTCGCTGTTCACTCCCCGGCGCCGCGTCTGGCTGCGCGCCAGGGTCGCCGCGGACGGCCGTACAGTGGTGACCGCTGCGGCGCTGGCGCGAGGGGACGACATCGGCCTGCAGCCTGAGCTCGACCGGGTGCTCGCCGTGGTGGGCCGAGACCTGGGTATCGCCGAGGACGAGATGACACGCGTCGCCGCGGTGGGTGACGACGCGAGTGCGGTGCGCAACGCACGCGCCGCGCAGGAGAACGAGCATCCGGAGGAACACCGATGAATGCAGGTGAGCTGAGCACGTTGCTCGTCTGGGCAGCGGGGCTGACATACACGATCGCGCTGGTGGCATACACGACCGTGCTCGCGAGGATCGCCGAGGCCCGGCCTCGCGCGGCGAAGGTCGCCGCGGCGGTCACGGGCGCCCCCGTCGCGACCGCCCCCGTCGTGCCCCCGCTCGCCGTCGGCGCGGGTCGCACGGCGGTCCTCGATCGCCCCGGCCGTACGAGCACCTCGCTCGCGGCGGGTGGCGGTGCCGGGATGCCGATCGGCACGGACGCCGACGAGCCCGATGCCGGGCGACGGGCCGCCGGTATCGCGCGATCGATGACCTACCTCGGACTCGCGTTCGGGTTCATCGCCGTCGTGCTCCGCGGCATCGCTGCGGGCCGCTGGCCGACGGCCAACATGTACGAGTTCACGCTCGTGGGCTCCACGATGGCGATCGCGGTGCTCGTCCTCGTACAGCGCCGCAACCAGATCCCGATCCTCGGGGTGCTCGTCACGGGTGCCGCCGCGCTCGCGCTGTTCCTGGGCGTCAACGTCTTCTACATCAGGGCCGAGGGCGTGCAGCCTGCGTTGCAGAGCTACTGGCTCGTCATCC
>DATKTF010000338.1:0-5182 GCA_035531255.1 Cellulomonadaceae bacterium | reverse complement strand
CGCGAGCTGGCCTTCGAGCTGCTTGCCCTGGCGGCCGATCTCTGTGCGCTCGTCGTAGAGTCCGGCGCGGCGCCGGTCGAGGTGCGCGGGGTCGAACGGCAGGTCGACGAGGGTCAGGAGTGTGTCGCGCTGCTCGCGGGGTGCGAGGTGCGTGAACGCGAGCGGGTCGAAGGACAGGCGCCCGACGAGGTCGTCGAGCATCTTCTGCGGGGAGCCGTACCGGGCGCCCTCGGCGGACGTGACCGTCAGGGTCGTCTTGTCCCCGACCCAGGTGCGGGTGACGATGAGGTCCCCGAGGTCCAGGCGGACGGACGCGGTGGTCTGCCCGTCGCGGATGGGGCGGGTGGTGGCCTTGCTGGCGGTGCCGCCACCGAGGGCGAGCCAGATGGCGTCCATGACGGACGACTTCCCCTGGGCGTTGCGGCCGGCGATGACCTGGACGTGCGCGGCGGGTGTGATGTCCACGGCGCGGAGGCGCTTCACGTTCTCGGCGGTGAGTTCGATGATCTTCACGGTGTGCTCCTGGGTGGGGAGGTTCTGCGGTGGTGTCAGGCCGCGATCGCGGTGACGGTGGTGGTCTCGGTGACGAGGTGTGCCCGGTGGGGCAGGTGTCCCTGCCAGTCGAGGCGGGCCATGGCGATCGCGTCGGTAGCGGACGCCCACCACGCGCCGGCTTCCCCGCCGTGGCAGGTGACGAGGTCGCAGGTGCAGACCGTGAAGCGCGGGTCACCGGGG
Organism: Cellulomonadaceae bacterium; assembly: GCA_035531255.1. GTDB lineage: Bacteria > Actinomycetota > Actinomycetes > Actinomycetales > Cellulomonadaceae > JAJDFX01. Next base: position 4,447 of record DATKTF010000338.1, on the reverse strand, counting down.
GCCATGCGGTCCACGCGGTCCTCGGCGTCACGGATCGCCTGCGGCGTCGGGTCGGCTGCAGCCTGGGCTGCCTCACGCTCGGCGTCGTGCCGCTCGGTCGCGAGGGACAGGGAGGTGTCGTAGGTCGTCATGCGGCCACGACCTTCCCGCCGCGGAGCGTGTAGAACACGTCGGCCTTGACCTTCTTGCCGTCCACGGGGACGGCCTGGACGCCGAGGATGTTCCGGTCGTCATCGCGCTCGGTCAGGACGAGCCAGCACCCGATCGCGCCCTTCGCGCGACTGTCGAGCCCGGTGACGATGGCGACCGAGTCGGCGCCGGTGGCGCTGGCGGTCGCGCTATAGCCGGTCGCGAGGGCCGCACCCTGGTCGCCCGTGCTGCTGGCCGCACCCTGGTCGCCCGTGCTGCTGGCCGCACCCTGGTAGCCCGTGCTGCTGGCCGCACCCTGGTCGCCCGTGCTGCTGGCCGCACCCCGGGTGCCCGTGCTGCTGGCCGCACCCTGGTAGCCCGTGCTGCTGGCCTCCGGAGCGGCGGACTTCTTGGTGTGAGCGAAGACGAAGTCGATCTGCGCCTTGATCAGCGCGGGCAGCTCGATCCGCGCGCCGATCTTGATGACGCGCCCCGCGACCTTCGAGTCGTCGCCGGCCTTCTCGGCTACGTCTTCGATTTCGACCGCGTGGTAGACGGACGTGGCGGGCGGGTAGTAGCCGAACACGTCGAGCGGATGGGTGACGGCATGGAACCCCGCGTGGCACAGGCTGACCGGGCCGTCGTGGGTGAACGTCTCACCCTCGGCGTACTGGAACCCGCGGCACTTCATGTCCGCGCCGAACCCCTTGTAGGCGTGCACGGTGTCGCTCATGCCGCACCGCCGAGTCCTGCGGCGAGCGCGAACGTGTCGTCCACGGTGGCCTGGGCGTCCAGGACGTGACCCCAGCGGACGAGCAGGTCGCGCACCTGGGGGGAGTCGAGCCCGTATTTGGCGGCGGCGGCGTCGATGCGCTTGTGCGCGGAGGCGCGCAGCTCGACGGGGCTCAGGGTGGACGTGGACCGGATGGCGGTGAGCGTGGTCATGGTCAGCGCCCCCGGTTCTGCTTGCGGGACGCCTTGGCGACCTTGCCGGCGGCGCGACGCTTGGCGATCACGTGGGCGGGGACGGTGCCGCCGTACAGCGGGCGGTCCTGCAACGCGAACAGGATCCGCTTCTGGAACGGCGTGGACTCGGTCGTGCTCATGAGACAATCCCTTCGTTGGTGGGGCGCCGCTGATCCCTGGGTGGGGGCGGCGCCCCGCTTCTGTGTGCGGGGTCAGGCGGTGCGGCGTGCGCGGGTGGGTTCCTGTGGCATGGACCGCACCCACTCGTAGAGCTCGGTGGCGAGGAACAGGGGCTTGCGGCCCCGGTAGGTGGGCACGAGGTCCCCGTCGCGTACGGCCTTCTGGATCTCCCGCACTGACAGGCCCGTCATGCGGGCCGCGTCGTCCAGGTCCCCGGAGATGAACGGGAGCGCGAACACCGGGGCGTCGGAGGTCATGACGCCGCCTCGAGGTGACGGCCGCCGGTGAGGTGGCGCAGCAGGTACGCGATGCCCTTCGGCGTGACCCTCGGCTGCGGGGCGTCCAGGACGACCTGGCCGGTGCGCGGGTGGTAGTGGGTCTGCGGCAGGGTCGACATGCGCCCCGACTCGATCGCGGACTGCTTCACGTGCCAGCGGCCGTCGCCACCCCGGTAGATCCACCCGAGGTCCGCGAGAGCCGCGAAGAGCCTGGTCTCACCGATGGGGACCGCGGCGCGGGTCAGGATCTTCGCCGTGTCCCCGACCGACGTGTCACCCGTCGCGTCGAGCAGCTCATCGGCGACCTGTGCACGGGGTTCGAGGTACGCGATCCGCTCGTCCTTCTCGGCGAGCATCGCCTGTGCGTCGATGACGGCGAGCGCGAGGCGCTGCTCACGGGACTGCGGCACCGTGTACGAACCCGTGCGGCGGATCTCGGGGAGGAGCTCGTGGGTGACCCAGCGCTTGAACTCGCGAGCGCGGGGCACTGTCGAGCCGAGGACGCCGATGTACAGACCGGGCTCGGTTACGACCGTCACCGACTGGTCGCCGCCAGGGGTACGCAGAATCTGCGTCCCCTTGTCGTCGTCGTCGACGCGACGCGTGAAGGAGTTGGCGTCGCGGTAGCCGAGGATCGCGGCGACGTCGCCTGCGATGAACCACGGGTCTCCGTGCTCGTCGGTGATGACGCGCACGGCCTGGCCGTGAAAGGCGTGCTGGATCAGGTCGGTGGTCATGCGACTTCCTCCATGTCTTCGTCGCGGACGCCGAGGACGGTGTCGTGGTCGGGGAAGCGGACGCGGTTGATGCCGGCGACGTGGGCTTCGACGGTGCCGATCGCACCCGCGGGGACACGGGTCGACGGGGTCAGGAGACGGACGGTCATCAGGCCACGTCCTCGGTGATGCGTCGGTCCTTCTCGATGACGGAGATGGGGACGTTGAGTGCGACGGCGAGGCGGCGGGTGATGGCGGGGTTGGGTTCGCGCTTGCCGGCTTCGAGGTCGGAGAGGTAGCCGAGCGACATGCCCCCGGCGGCCTTGGCGAGGGAGGTGAGTGTGTGCCCGTCCTTCTCGCGGATGACTCGCAGCGAGATCCACGGCTGCTGGTGGGGTGTTGTGCTCATGCGAAGAGGCTATGCGAACGACTGCGAAGTGTCAACAGTTCGCGCGAACGGGTGCGAAAAACGCTCTGACCTGCACTGTTCGAAAACGACACGGCTGTAACTGCGAAGATGTGCGAGAGTGCGAATGTTGGACTTCGCAACCGTTCGCGCGCCACGATGGGCACATGACGACCACACGCAACCTCACCCCGCACGGCCGCATCATCGAGGCCGCACGAGGCAAGACCAGCGCACGAGCCGCCGCCAAGGCCGCCGACATCAGCGAAGGACGCTGGCGGCAGATCGTCACCGGAGTGCAGAAGGCCGGCAACGGCATCACCGTGCCCGTCAACCCGCGCGACACAACGCTCATCGCCATGGCAACGGCCGTAGGCGCAGACGTCGAAGCCGTCCTACGCGCCGCCGGGTACGCGCCCGACGAGATCAGCTCAGCGATGCAAGAGGTGGACGCTCAACCGAGCGGCATCAAGGACTACAGCGACGACGACCTACTCAAAGAGGTCAAGCGCCGCATAACCGGAAGGACCAGTGAGAGCGATGCGCACATCGCCGCCGCCAATAAGCAGGCCGGGGCGAGCCCGGCCGCGCGCGTCATCCAGAGTGAGTCGCAGGTGATCGACCCGCATCCATCAGGACCGACTCAACCACGAGAGCGTGATCCTCAGCGGAAGCGTCGGGGCGGATCATGACGACCCCGACGTCCCGGACCACGGACGCCAGGACCGCGAGCCCTTCGACCTCGACGACGAGCCAGCCCATGTCCCTCAACATGTCGAGCACCCCTGCCACCGTTCCGGGTCCGCCGTCGGCCCCACGGGGAAAGTGTGCATGGTTGAACTGACAGCCAAACGACGAGGTCAACCGGTATGCCCGGTATGCGCGCCGATCTCTAATCTGACGTTCAGGCGACGCGCAGCATGGACCACGGGCGTCCGGTCACGCCTCGATCTGGGGTGTGAGGTGTCTGCCGAGTCTGCTCATGGCGTCGGCGAGGAGTGGGGTGGCGATGTGCGTGTACCCGGCGGTCGTGGTCGCCGACGAGTGGCCGAGGATCGCCATGCGGGTTCGCTCGTCGACGCCGAGCTCGTAGAGGAGCGTCGCGGTGGTGTGCCGTGCGGAGTGCAGGGGCACGTCGGGCAGGTCGGCGGCGCGTAGGGCCGTGTCCCAGGCGGCGGCGTCGTCGCGGGGGTCTACGGGGTGCCCGTCTGGTCGGTGCAGGATGAGCCCCAGGTCGCCCGGTGGGGTCGCGGCGAGGTGCAGGCGCAGGATGGTGGCGAGTTCGGGTGCGATGGGGACTTGCCGCCACCCGGACATGGTCTTGGGTCGGGTGAGCCACAGGCCGCCGTACACCTGGGTGGCTTCCTGGTCGGCGGGGATGAACACGGCCCGGTCCGGGCACGCACCGCCGCGCTGGCGTCTGCACGGCCACGCCTCGCCGGCCTGGCGTCCGCACCCGTGCGCCCACTTCAGGCGCTGCAGCTGCCAGGACACGGTCAGCGTCCCGGCCTCGAGGTCGATCGCGTCGCGGGTCAGTCCCAGGCGTTCGCCTTGGCGTAGGCCGGCGAGGAGTGCGATGGACCAGTGGACGGCCTGGGTGGGGTCACCGGCGACGGACAGGAGCAGGGTGCGGGCGTCGTCGGCCGTCAGTGCCGGGCGTACGGCGCGCGCGCGGGTGGGTGCGTCGAGCATCGTCGCGGCGTTGCGTGGCACGCGCCCCTCACGCATGGCGTCCGTAAGGGCCTTCGCGAGGATCCGGTGGGCTTGCAGGG
>DATKTF010000337.1:0-2573 GCA_035531255.1 Cellulomonadaceae bacterium | reverse complement strand
CGCGTCGAGCGCCGCGGAGCCGGAGCTGCCGGGTTCGACCGGTGCGTCGGTGACCAGCACCTCACCGAGGCTCTGGTGGAGCGGGTCGGTGGTGCGGCCGGTCACCCGTCCGCTCGTGACAGTCAGCCGTCCACCGAGCGGGTAGCCGACGACGGTCACCCGGTCGCCCACCGTCGGGTCGTGGTCCGCGAGCTCGGGTGCGGCCGGCAGGCGTTCCGCTGTCCGGACCACGGCGAGGTCAGCGAGAGAGGCGGTGCTCGCGGCGGTGACCGCGACGTCACGACCGTCGTAGGTGCTGAGCTGCAGGTGGGCCGAGTCGGCGACGACGTGCCGGTTGGTGATGAGGGTGGTGGCATCGATCGCGAAGCCGGAGCCCGTCGACAACGAGGAGCAGCCGATGTTCCGGATGCGCACGGTCATGCGCTGCGCCTGGTCGAAGCCGTCGGGTGAGAGGTTCCCGGTCGCGGTCGGATCCGGTTCGGGCCGCGCCGTACCCGTGACGTCGGTGGGGACCGGCGCGGGCAGGTCGGGGACGACGCCGCAGCCCGCAAGGGGTACCAGTGCCACGAGCAGGGTCGCCGTGAGCAGCCGGACCACAGGCGCCGCGCGGGACCGCGCAGGTCGGCCGTTCGGGCTCATCTCGTGAGCTCGGTCTGGAGGGACGTGTTCGCGTCCTGGGCCGACCGGCACAACGCGTCGACGTCGGCCGAGTAGCGCGCGAGGTCCGTGCTGCTGTAGCTCGCCGCGTCGCGCAGGTACCCGATCAGGGTCTGCTGAGCGGTCACGCACCGGTCGAGCGCCGACGCCACGGTGGCGGCTGCCGCGCCGATCCTCTTCTGGTAGTCGGCGAGCTGCTGCTGGGTCGCGACCTCGTCGCCGATCTGCGCCTTCTCGTTCGCCAGCTCCGTGATCCTGCTGGTCGCCGTGGCGAGCTGTTCCCGGACGGCCGTCAGCTCGTTGGTCGCACCGGCGAGATCCTGCTGCGTGGTCGCGAGCTCGTCCGCCTTGCGCTCGGCGAGCGCGTGCCATTCGACGCTCGCACGCTCGTGCGCATGCGTCGCGACGACCAGGTAGCCCGACAGCCCGAGCAGCAGCACGAGCGCGACGGCCAGCGCCCCGACGGTACGGGTCACCCGGTGGCGGCGCGACGGCACGACCGGGCCCGCGTCGGACGAACCGGTGAAGAGCAGTTCCGGCATGACGGGAAGTGCCGTCGTCGGCACGAGGTCGGCTCCGCTGCGGGCGCGATCGCGTCCGTCGTCGGTGGGAGGCTCGAGGCTCACCGTGCCAGGATACGGACGCGTGCGGCGCCTGGTCGTCGCGGGGCGCGGGAGCAGGCGTCGGATAATTCGCGTGCCGGCAGCGGTCGCCCCACGAGACGATGGGCGCGTGTCCCTCACTCCCTACGCCGACCTGCTGCGCCGTCCTGGCGTCCTGCGGCTCAACCTCATCGCGCTCGTCGCCCGTCTTCCGCATGCGATGACGGGAGTGGTCGTGACGCTCCACGTCGTCGGGACGCTCGGCAAGGGGTACGCGCAGGCGGGGATCGTCGCTGGTGCGCTGACGATCGGCATGGCCGTGGGTGGGCCGTGGCGCGGTCGTCGCGTCGACTCGATCGGGCTCCGACGGGCACTCGTGCCGTCCGTCGTCATCGAGGCCTCGGTCTGGACGGTCGCGCCGTTCCTCGGGTACCGGGCTCTGGTCGCAGCGGCATTCGTCGCCGGCCTGTTCCTGGTCCCCGTGTTCCCGGTCGTCCGCCAGTCGCTCGCGGTGCTGGTCCCGCGACCTCAGCAGCACACCGCATACGCCCTGGACTCGGTCGGCACCGAGCTGACGTTCATGCTCGCGCCGGTGATCGGCGTGCTGATCGCGACCCAGGTGTCGACCACGGCCGCGCTCGTCGTGGTCGGGCTCTCGACGGTCGGCGCGGGCGTCCTCCTGATGTGGTTCAACCCGCCGACGCGCAGTCTTGACGAGAGCGACGGGCCGTTGTCGGCCGCGGCCGACGATCGCGGCAACGCGTCGCAGTCGAGGCTCCTCACCTCGGGACTCCTCGTCGTCCTCGCGGCGTCGGCGGCGGCGTCGTTCGTCCTGAACGGGACGGATGTGAGCATCGTGGCGGTGCTGCGCCACTGGGGCGAGGGCGCGTCCATCGGCTGGATGATCGCGCTGTGGGCCGCCGGCTCGGTGGTCGGTGGACTGGTCTACGGTGCGGGCCGGCGCCGGGTCGATCCGCTGGTGCTCGTCCTGGTGCTCTCGGTCGCGACCGTCCCCGCGACGCTCGCCGGCACACCTCTGGTGCTCGCCGTGGCGCTCGTGGTGGCCGGGGTCCCGTGCGCTCCGGCGCTGTCGGCGATCACGGCGGAACTCGTGCGGGAGGTGCGCGAGGACAGGCGTGGCGAGGTCATGGGGTGGAACGGGACCGCCATGACCGTGGGTGCCGCTGCCGGCGCCCCGATCTGCGGCTGGGCGATCGATCGGCTCGGGCCGAGTGCCGGCTTCCTGGTGGCAGGCGTGGTCGCGGGTCTTCTCGCGGGAGCGGGCGTGCTCGTGGTCGGCGCGTCTCGGCGTCG
>DATKTF010000336.1:0-2052 GCA_035531255.1 Cellulomonadaceae bacterium | reverse complement strand
GTCGACGGTGTTCGTCGAAGCCGTCACTCCGGGAACCTGCTCGTAGGACACCGGCTGGACGCAGTACTCGGTGGTCTCGGCCGTCTCGGTCGTGGCGGGAACGACGTACTTCTTCAGGATGGGTGCGCCGTTCGCGTCGCGCAGGGCGATCACCAAGTCGGAGTAGACCGATCCTGTCGTGGTTCCACCACCACCACCACCGCCGCCGCCGGCACCACCGCCGCCGCCCCCGTGACCGCCACCTCCACCACCAGGGCCGGCCGCCCAGGCCGTGGGGGACAGCAGCATGAGTGCAGCAGTCGCGCCGGCCAACATCGACCCGCGACGCGTTCGTCTCTTCAGGGTGCCTCGATCAGCGGTCATGGCAGTGCAGCTCTCGGTCACCATCCGCCGGTCGCCGCGCCCATCGAGTCCGATCGACGCGCCAAGGCTCGGACCCTCATCCGTGCCCTCGCGAGAGGTCGAATGGTCTTGCCAGACCCACGCTGCACCCTGTGAAGAGTCTGTGCGTGATAAGCGTGACAATTCCACCCATTTGCCGCATTTACCGCTATCCGCTCAGCGTCAATCGCCCTGATGGCAAGGGACCAAGGGCCTGGTGAAGCGCTCCCATGGTGCGCCGGCGCTCCGTCGTGGCGGCGCCGTTCTCCCGGATGAGCTGGGGACTCGGGCATGACACGACCCGAGCGTCCTCTCGGGTGAGCACCGTGCCGGCTGCGGACCGGGGGGCAGGTCCGCCGATCGTCAACGGGCGTTCCGATGCTGGCGGGTCGGTCGCGCCGAGGCACAGTCGGCCGACCGGGACGGCCGGCGTCCGACACCTGAGCACGCTATACATCTGTATCAGAGGTAATGAGAGTTAGCATGGCGGCATGGCACTCGCGACCGACACCCCTCCCCTCGCAGCAGCCGACGTGGTCCTGGCGGACGGCCTGTTCACCGCGATCGGGCAGCTGCGTCGTCTCACCCGCCGTCTGGGCGGCGGACCGTTCCCCGCTGGGACGCTCTCCGGCGCCCAGGTCGAGCTGCTCCGGCTCGTACGCCGCCGACCCGGCCTGTCCGTCGCCGAGGCCGCCGCGGAGCTCGCCCTGGCCCCGAACACCGTGTCGACCCTCGTCGGTCAGCTCGTGGCGGCCGAGGTCATGACACGGGTGGCCGACCTCGAGGACCGCCGCGTCGGGCGGCTCACCCTGACGCCGGCGGCCCAGGAGCGCGTCGAACGCTGGCGCGATCGTCGGGCGTCGGCCACCGCCGAGGCCATCGCCGAGCTGGACGCGGCCGACCGGGCCGCCCTCGCCCGGGCGGTCCCGTTGATCGCCCGGCTGGCGGTCGCGCTCGCGACAGGGCCGGATGCCGCCGTCGACGATCCGGACCCCGCCGCCGACCCCGGCGCCCACACCTCCGGCACCGTTCGCACGGTCGGAACCCCTGGCACCATCGGAACCCCTGGCACCGTCGACGCCCCTGGCACCGTCGACACCCCTGGCACCGTCGACACCCCTGGCACCATCGACACCGAGGAGCCCGTCCGCCATGAGTGACGCGATCTCGATCAGTCACGTGACCTACCGGTTCGGCGACCACGTCGCCGTCGACGACCTGTCGCTCGACGTCCACCCTGGCGAGATCTTCGGCCTGCTCGGACCGAACGGCGCGGGCAAGACGACGACGATCCGCCTGGTCAACACGCTTCTGCCGCTGCAGGACGGGAAGGTGCACGTGTACGGCCACGACCTGCGCCACGAGGCGATGGCCGTGCGCCGTCGGCTCGGCTACGTCCCGCAACAGCTCTCGATCGAGGGCGCGCTGACCGGACGCGAGAACGTCATGTGGTTCGCCCGGCTGTTCGACGTCCCGCGCGCGGAGCGGGCCGAGCGCGTCGACGAGGTCCTCGCGATGGTCGACCTCACCGAGTCGGCCGGACGCCTCGCGTCGACCTACTCCGGCGGCATGGTCCGCCGGCTCGAGCTCGCCCAGGCCCTGGTCAACCGCCCGGCGGTCCTCGTGCTCGACGAGCCCACGGTCGGCCTGGACCCCGTCGCGCGCGACAGC
>DATKTF010000335.1:0-8170 GCA_035531255.1 Cellulomonadaceae bacterium | reverse complement strand
TGTTGAGGAAGTCAAGGAGCGCATCATCTCTGGCGACCTCCCGGTCGGTGCACGGCTCCACGAGCGCAACCTCAGTCAAGAGCTTGGCGTCTCCCGTGTGCCGCTGCGCGAAGCCATCTTGACCCTCGCCGCGCAGGGACTTATCGAGATTCACCCGCGGGTCGGCGCGTTCGTCAAGCCGATGAGCAGGGCGTACGTCGAGGACCTATTCGAAGTGCGGTGGGCACTCGAGCCCCTCGCCGCGTCCCTGGCGGCCAAGAACCGTACCGACGAGCACCTGGCCGAGCTCGAGCGACTGCTGCGCGAGGAACAGGCCGCACTCGCAGCGGGGGACGACAAGCGCGGCTCCCTCGCGAACGCAGAGTTCCACCTCGTGATCCTCAAGGCGAGCGGAAACGACCTGCTCTACTCGATCATCGCCCCGCTGCACTCGCAGATCCAGCGACTCTTCCGGCGGACGATCGTCAGCATCTCCGACAAGCTCAGCGTCGACCACGGGCTCACCCTGGACGCAGTCCGGGACCGGGACGCCGAAAGAGCAGCGGAGATCGCCCGCCGGCACGTGGAAGAAACGCGGGAGCACAGCATCGCGCTCGCCGACTGAACCACCGATCGGCCCGAAGCCACGCGCGCGGGACAGGCAGGATCACCGCAGGCAAGACGATGCCCCGGCGGGGGGGCCGGGGCATCGTCGCTGGGGGACCGCCCGGGATCAGGCCGTCTCGGCCGCGGCGGTGGAGTCGGGCACGGCGGCCTCGGCGTGGCGGGGCTTGACAAGCCACTCGGCGAGCCACGCGTACACGGGCCCGAGAGCGTTCATCGCGATGACCGCGATCCACGCGACCCACGGGTTCGAGGTGTCCCAGCCGAAGCCCCCGAAGAAGGTCGCGAAGAACGAGGCGAAGCCGAAGAACATGCCCGGGATGAGCGAGAAGACCTTGACCCGTCCGGTGTACATGAGCGCCGAGTTGACGACCAGGATGATGAACGCCAGGACGGTGTCCTGGGCGATCGTGGAGGTACCCAAGGAGGTGCCGATGCGCTGGTCGAGCAGGACGATGATCAGCGCGTAGGTCGACCCGACGGGCATCGCCGCCCACAGGCGCTTCATCACCGCGAGGTGTGGCCCGCCTGCCAGGTAGGTCCCGGCCCACGCGATGAAGATGGCCCAGGGAGGAAGGTGCAGAGCGTTGCCGCCGACGAACGCCGTGGTCGCGGCAAGGATGGACGCCACGATCTCGTGAGGAACCTTGCTGAGCATTGCCGTGTCTCCGTTCTGGTGAGAAGCAGGTGATGGGAGCCGCGCGGTCAGCGACGGAACAGCTCGGTCGACTTCTGGGTGCGAGCGACGACGCGCCCGCCCTTGATCACTGCCGTACGCACGGCCCGGTCCAGCAGCCCCGTCGGACCGTCCGCGGCATCGAGGACGACCAGGTCGGCGCGATCGCCGACCTTCACGCCGTACCCGCTGGCGATCCCGATGATCTTGGCGTTGGAGTAGGTGATCGTCTGGAGCAGGTGCCGGAAGTCGTCGGGCGAGCCCATGTGCCCGACCTGCGCCATGAAGAGCGCGACGTCCAGAAGGTCCGCGTTGCCGAACGGAGTAAAGGCATTGCGCACGTTGTTGCTGGACAGGCCCACGTTGATGTCGACGTCCCACATCAGCTTGACGGGCGCGACCCCTCGCCGGATGTTGTGGTCGTCGTTGCGTGCATTGAGGTGCATGTCGGTGAAGGGCAGCACGACGATGTTCAGATCGGCCTGCTTGATCCGGTCCCAGACCTCCACCCGGTGCGAACCTGACAGGGACGCGAGCGACGTCATGTGCCCGAGCGTGACGCGACCCTGCATCCCGCGCTCGATCGTGACGTCGGCGATGTGCTCGACGAGGGCGTAGCGGGGGTCAGAGTCGTCCACCCAGAAGTCGGTGTGCATGTCCACCGGGACGTCATACTTCTCCGCGAGGTCAAAGACCTGCCGGATGTGCTCCTTGCAGGTGTCGACGTCGGGCTCGTTGTACGTACACCCGCCCACAACGTCCGCGCCGTTGCGCAGGCACTCTTCCATCATCTCGATCGTGCCGGGAGCCTTGATGATGCCTTCCTGGGGGAACGCGACCACCTGAAGGTCGATCATGCCGCGATACTCATCCCGCAGTGTGAGCATGGCATCGGCGCCGATCGTGTGAGCGATCGGGTCAACGTCCGGCTGCGTGCGGATCGCTGTCGTGCCCTGCGCGATCGCCATGTCCAGGACCTTGCGTGAACGCTCGAGGACGTCGTCCATGGTGAACCGCGACTTGAGCGCACCGGTGACCTTGATCGCGCCCTCGAGGGTGCCGGCCAGGTTCGGCATCCGCTCGTCGAGTAGCGCCTTGTCGAGGTGCAGGTGGGTCTCCACGAATCCCGGGAGCACCGCACGACCCTCGCAGTCGATGACATCCTCCGTCGGGACGTCAGAAAGCGTTCCTACCGGTGCCACCTTCGCGATCGTGCCGTTCTCGATCAGCAGATCCTGGGCTTCGGGGTAGTCGTCGAGACGGGCGTTCTTCAGCAGCAGTGCCGACATGATGTCTCCAAGAGATCCGAGATGCGTGGAGCGATGCACACAGCCCGGGCACTGGCATCGGCCGCGCTGCGAGTCATCACCATTGGTATACCACGCGGCGAATCGGCGCGCGGAAGAATCGGACAGCAAGATTTGCGCGCGGCGGGAAGCGCCTCCGGGCGTCGTTGCCCGCGCTCAGCGAAACCGTTACCGGAGCTGGTGCTGAGGGGCCGCCTGCTGCGCCGAGGAGCTGCGTTCGGCGAGCAGCCGGCGTCGTCCGCGAGCTCGGTATCCCGACGGGCTGAGAGGTCACTTTCGCGAACTGCCCCCTGGGCCGAGCCTGCGCATCGCCTCGACGACGCCACCCGTGACCGAACGCCGAATCCCGGTGTCGACGCCTCGCGAAAGACCCCCTCAGGGTCCGTCGACGGCGCTGCTCTACACCGAGCACCTCGTCCTGGAGGGCATCGCCGCCTCGATCGGGACCGTCGTCGACTCCCTACGACAACAGCCTCATGGAGACGATCATCGGCCTGTTCAAGACCGAAGCCATCCGCCGCGGCCCCTTCCACGCCGGCCCGCTGAAGAACATCGGCGACGTCGAGTTCACCACGATGGCCTGGGTCGACCCGTTCAACCACCGGCGCCTGCACTCCACCCTCGCCCCCGCCGAAGCAGTAGCCGCTCACTACGCTGCAACCACGGCACTCCACCCAGGAGCCGCAGCCAGTATGAGAACGGCGCCGAACCCGTGACGGTTCAAACCGAGTGCATGTGGCGTGCGGTCTCCATCACGGGCCGCCGGCGAGGCCGTATGCGGTGTAGGTGTCGGTGCTGGTCTTCAGGTAGACGGCCATGGTGCACGGCACCCCGAGTCGCTGACGTTCGGCTTGTGGGGTGAGGGCTGCGACCAGGGGTTGGCCGACGACGGGCGGGACCGTGGCGACGGTGACGACGGGGTAGGGCGCATCGCCGGGCAACGCTGCGCCGAACCTCACGATCTCGGCGCGGGTCAGGCCGGGTGTGCCCCGCACGTAGGTCCGCCCGCAGTAGCTGATGTGATCCGGCGTACCCCACCACGTGCCGTAGGCGGCGCGGTAGGCGAGGGTTGCGCCGGCGACGAGGAGCACGGAAAGGACGACGACGATGCTCGCCAGTCGAGGCCTCATCACGCTCCGCTCCACGGGCAGGACAGCTGTCGCGACGAGGCTAGCGCCGGGTGCGGCCCGCCACGCGAGGAACGAGACCTGAGTATCGCTCGCCCGGTCATGACTCCGGAGGGGACGCTCGCCCGGTCATTGCCGCGGCCCGGGCGCGCCATGAGCGAGTGACGGCTCATCGGCGGCCTGCTGCGCGGCTCGCTTCTCCTCTCCAGGTGCGGCGGAGTCCCCACCGGCACCATCGAACCGCGGGTCCAAGCTCACGCAACCTCCGAGGGTCGGGCCAGAGCCTCGTCCAGCCGGTCGGCGATCCTCCGCTGCGCACCGTCTGCCGCGTGCTGGTAGTGCAAAGCTGCCCTCGAGCTCGCGTGCCCCGCCCGCTCCATGAGCTCGGGCAGCGTCGCCCCCGTCGACGCGACGAACGTCATCGCCGAGTGACGCTGGTCGTGCCAGGTCAGGTCGTCACGGCCGATCGCGTGCCGCGCGCGAGCGAACATCATGCTTCGGGAGCCGCCGGACAGCGGCTTGCCGGTCCTCGTGCCGAAGACAAGGGCGTCCGGGCCGGCAGGAGCGAACCGCGCCATGTGCTCGGTCAATGCGGCAACGGCCACGGCCGGTAGAGCCACCGTGCGTCGCCCCGCCCGCGTCTTGGTCGAGGAGAACGCTCGGCCTGCACCTGTCCCCGGCCGAGCCAGGGACTGCTCGACGCGCAGCGTCCGGGCTTCCAAGTCGACGTGTCGGCGCTGGAGGGCGAAGAGTTCGCCGGCCCGCAGCCCGCTGCAGAACGCGACGATGACGGCGGCCCGGTACCGCTCTGGCATGGCGTCGGCGAGCGCCCAGATCTCGGCCGGCGTGGCGGTCCGGCGTTCGGTCCGGTCCTTGGAGTCGCGCTGGCTCGCGCCCTTGACCAGACAGGGGTTGGCCGGGATCAGTCCGTCGGCCACGGCCTGGGCCATGCCGGTGTGCAGGAGCCGGTAGGCCTGCGCCGCCTCGGTCCGCCCGACGTTGTGGTCCTGCGGCCCGTCCGCGGCCACCACCCCGCCGGTCTCGGTCAGCCATGCCTCCCGCACCGCAGCAGGCATCCGGCCCGTCGGCGCGACGGGCGTGCCGTTCGCCGCCGCCCATCGGCGGATCGCTGCGTTGACGCGCAGCGGGTGGTTGCGCGCCCGCTCCCAGCGCGCCGTTGCGCGTCGGGTCGCGTCCGCCAGGACCGCCGAGTCCCACTCGCGCACGTCGGCCGGAGTGACGGACGCGAGCGTCTGGGCGCCGATGTGCACGACGCGGACCGCACCGTTGGGCCGCGGGAGCGACAGCGGCGCGTCGATCACCGTCTCGAGCAGCCGCTCGTACAGCGCGCGGGTGCTGTCGGCGAGGTCTGCCCGCCCGGCGATCCACTCCCGGAACCAGCCCCCCAGCTGCTCCTGACCACGGCTGGGGTCGCGCCACAGGCCGCGGGCCATCCGGGAGGTCTCGTGGGCCAGAGCCTGGTCGGCCTCCACCTTGGTCGGAAAGGTCCCCAGCGTGCGGAGCGCGCCGTCGGGGCCGGTGTAGCGGGCCTGCCAGCTCCCCGAGGACAGGTGGCGGATGGAGCCGCTGGTGCGTCGGTGTGCGGTTCGGGGTGTGGTCATGGTCGGAACCTCCCTGGGCGGAAGTTATGGCACGTTATGGCACGAGCCGACCTGACGAGGGTCCCAGAGTGGTCTGACATTCGCTTCGCAGGTCCCTGACCTGCAGAAATGTGGAGCGGGTGACGAGAATCGAACTCGCGCTATCAGCTTGGGAAGCTGAAGTTCTGCCACTGAACTACACCCGCACGGCGTGCGCCGTTGCCCCTCGCGACCGACCCGGAGGTCGTGCGCTCGACGCGTTCGGACATCATACCCGGACTCGCGAGGGCTTCAACGACGCACGTCAGGACCCTGTCGGGCCCCTCAGACCTCCACGTCGACGAGCACCGTCGACCCGGCCGGCGCGTACGGCACCATCGTGCCGTCGACCGGCGTGCCGTCGACCGTGAGCCGCGCGCCCGTGCCGCCGCTGTTGCGGACGGTGATGACGTACGTGGCGCCGCGGGCCCGCCGGCGCACCGTGAACTCGGGGAGCTCCGGGCCGAGGCACGGGTCGACGACCAGGCCGTCGTACTCCGGACGTACGCCGAGAAGGTACTGGCTGACCGCCACGAAGTTCCACGCGGCGGTGCCGGTGAGCCACGAGTTCTTGGCCTCGCCGTGCCGCACGGCCTCCTTGCCCGCGATCATCTGGGCGTACACGTACGGCTCGAGCCGGTGCACGTCGCTGAGCTCCTCGCGGTAGGCGGGGGCGATGCGCTTGTAGTAGTCGAACGCCCGGGCGCCGTTGCCGACGATGGTCTCGGCGATGATCACCCACGGGTTGTTGTGGCAGAAGATCCCGCCGTTCTCCTTGTACCCGGGCGGGTAGGTGGAGACCTCGCCGAGCTCGATCTGGTAGCTGGTGTACGCCGGGTACTGGAGCACCAGCCCGTGATCGGTCGCGAGCATCGTGTTGACCGAGGCGAGCGCGCGCTCGGCGACGGACGGGCCGCCGTCGGCCGGCTTCTCCGTACCGATCCCGGCCATCACCGCGAAGCCCTGCGGCTCGATCCAGATCTTGCCCTCGGGCTTCTCGTCGGTGCCGACCTTGTTGCCGTAGAAGTCGTACGCGCGCAGGAACCACTCGCCGTCCCAGCCGGCGGACAGCGTCGCCTCGCGCACCTCGGCGACGGCTGCGCGGGCGGACGCGGCGACGTCGGCCAGACCGCGGCGTGCGGCGAGCTCGGCGTACTGCTCGCCGTACTGGACGAACATCGTCGCGATGAACACGGACTCCGCGACGCCGCCCGCCTTGTTCTCGGTGGTCTGGAACGACTCGCCGGGCTCGGTCGAGAAGCAGTTGAGGTTCAGGCAGTCGTTCCAGTCCGCCCGTCCGATCAGCGGCAGCCCGTGCGGGCCACGGTTGGTGTACGTGAACGTGAACGAGCGGGTCAGGTGCTCGAACAGGGGCGCGGCGAGGGCGTCGTCGTTGTCGAACGGCACGGGCTCGTCCAGGATCGAGACGTCGCCGGTCTCCTTGACGTAGGCCACGACGCCGGCGATGAGCCACAGCGGGTCGTCGTTGAACCCGGACCCGAGGTCGTGGTTCCCGCGCTTCGTCAGCGGCTGGTACTGGTGGTAGGCCGACCCGTCCGGGAGCTGTGTCGCGGCGATGTCGAGGATGCGCTCGCGGGCGCGCTCGGGGATCAGGTGGACGAACCCGAGCAGGTCCTGGGTCGAGTCGCGGAAGCCCATCCCGCGCCCGATGCCCGTCTCGAAGTACGACGCCGAGCGGGACATGTTGAACGTGACCATGCACTGGTACTGGTTCCAGATGTTGACCATCCGGTCGAGCTTCTCGTCGCCGCTCGTGACGCTGTAGCCGGAGAGCAGGTCGGTCCAGTAGGCGACCAGCGCGTCGAACGCCGCGTCGGTCTGCTCCGTCGTGGCGAACCGGGCGAGGAGCTCGTGGGCGCGGGTCTTGTTGATCACCTGCAGCGGGGCGATGCCGGCGTCGGCGTCGGCCGGTGCCCACTTCTCGTCGGAGGGGTTCTCGACGTACCCGAGGACGAACGTGTAGCTCGTCGATGCGCCGGGCTCGAGGGTGACGTCGAGGCTGTGCGACGCGATCGGGTACCAGCCGCTCGCGACCGAGCCGGCGGACTTCCCGGCGAACGGCACCGCTGCCTCGCCGAGGGTGTTGTAGGCGCCGACGAACGTGTCGCGGTCGGTGTCGAAGCCGGCGGTCTCGGCGTTCACCCCGTACACGGCGTAGTGGTCGCGGCGCTCGCGGTACTCGGTCTTGTGGTAGATCGCGCTGCTCGTGCCGGTGAACGGCTCGATCTCGACCTCGCCGATCGACAGGTTGCGCTGGTAGTTGGTCTGGTCGTCCTGCGCGTTCCACAGCGCGAACTCGACGAACGAGAACAACGTGACGGACTTCGCGGCGTCGGACGTGTTGGTCAGCGTGACCTTCTGGACCTCGGCGTCCTCGCCGATCGGGACGAAGAACAGCGTCTCCACGCGGAGCCCGCCACGCTCGCCGATGATCCGGGAGTAGCCGAGACCGTGCCGGCACTCGAAGTGGTCGAGGTCGGCCTTGACCGGCATCCAGGACGGGGTCCAGACGTCGCCGCCGTCGTTGACGTAGAAGTAGCGGCCACCCGCGTCGGCGGGGATGTTGTTGTAGCGGTAGCGCGTGAGCCGGCGCATCTTCGCGTCGCGGTAGAACGAGTACCCGCCCGACTGGTGCGAGAGCAGCGAGAAGAACCGCTCGGACCCGAGGTAGTTGATCCACGGGTAGGGGGTGTGGGGCGTGGTGATGACGTATTCACGGGCCTCGTCATCGAAGTGTCCGTACCGCATGGTGACGCCTCTCAGGTCTGATGGGTGGTGTGCGGGAGCGCTCCCACG
>DATKTF010000334.1:0-4099 GCA_035531255.1 Cellulomonadaceae bacterium | reverse complement strand
TCACCGAGGGGGCCAGCACCTTGACGGGGATCGTCGAGGTGTTGGTGCCGATGACCGCGTCGGGGCGCGCGTGCTCGGAGATGGTGGCCAGCACGCTCTGCTTGACCTCGAGGACCTCGAAGACGGCTTCCTCGATGAAGTCCGCCTGGGCCACTGCCTCCTCGATCGGCTTGCCGGCGCTCAGGTTCGCCCGGATGAGCTCGGTGCTGCCGGGCTGATACAGGCCCTGGTCCTCGAAGTCCTGCGCCTCCTGGAGCAGCCGTTCCAGTCCCCTCAGCGATGCGTCGACGTCGACGTCGGCGATCTGGACGGTGAAGCCCGCCAGCGCCAGGCTCTGGGCGATGCCGCCGCCCATGTATCCGGCGCCCACGACGGTCACGCTGTTGATGCTCTTGCTCATGGCTGCGACTCCACTCAATCTCTTGGCGGTGCATCGGGATCTTGCGACGGCCCTGCGACGATCAGGCCCCCGGTCGTCAGGCCAGAGCCGAGCTGAGCACCTGGGTGATGTAGTCGCGGTTCTCGGCGCAGACGCCAAGGGAGTCGCTGCCGTAGTGCTCGCAGCAGAACGGACCCGTGTAGCCGAGCTCCAGTGCGCGCCGGATCACGGTCCGGTAGTTGATGATGCCGGTCTTGAGCGGCATCGGAGCCGAGGCGTAGGACCCGGTCTGCGGGTCCTCGTCGCGGGAGTAGTTCTTGATGTGCCAGAAGTTCGCGTACGGAAGGACCTTCTCGAACATCTCCATGAACCCGGGCATCGGCCGGTGCAGGCGGATGAGGTTGCCGATGTCGGGGTTCAGGCCGACGGCCGGGTGGTTGACGTCGGTCACGAAGGCGACCGCGTCGTCAGCGGTGCCGACGTAGGTGTCCTCGTACATCTCCAGGCTGATCTGGATGCCGTTCTTCTCGGCGTGGATGCCGAGCTCGCGGATGCGCTCGACGGCGAGCGGACGCAGCGCCGGGTCGTCCACGTGCCCGTCGGCCAGCCAGAACCACAGCGCCTTCTGCTGCGCGGGCGTGACGGCCTGCATGAAGCCGGTGTTGACCACCCTCGCCGCGAACCTCGGCGCCAGATCGATCAGACGGTGCGCCGTAGCGAGGTTCGCCTCGCCGTGCTCGAGATCGACGACGCTGTTCCGGGTCATCGAGATCGACGAGACGGCAAGCCCCTCGTCCTCGAGGGCCGTGTGGAACTCCTTGAGCCGCACGTCGGACAACGCGGCCAGGGGCACCCAGGCGTCGGTCGGGTCGATGTAGTCGAAGCCGAGCTCGCGCACCTGACGCATCTGCGCGGCCCATACGGACGCGGGCGCATCCCCGATCGGACGTCCATCAGGGGCCTTGCTCCCGAACGAGAGCATGTTGCACGCGATCGGCCAGTCCTGTGCAGCGAACATCGGCGTCCTTGCTCCTCGTCATCGGGTTTCCTATAGGATATACCGACGAGTTGACATGGTCAATCGACCGCACCCGCCATCGGGGCGACGTCGGCGGAGCGGTCGCTCGCGGCACAGCCGCCGCTCCCGCAAGCGTCGACCGCACGCTCCGGCACTACTCCGGCGACGTGAAACGGCCCGAGGTCACGGCGGCCATCGCCGTGTCGAGGGCACGGCCGAAGGCGGTGGGATCGCCCGCTGCGAGCGCCGCGAGATGGGCGGCCTGGAGGCACGCGAATGCGGCTCCGACGATCGCTCGCGTCGCCAGGTCGCGCTCGGCGATCGGCGCGCCGCGCAGTCGTGCGCGGGTGCCGATCGCAGCGACCACCCGGTCCTGAGCGCGATCCAGCTTCTCGAGGTACGCCGCCTTGAGCGCGGTCGTGGACAGCACGATCCGGTCCATCGCGGCGACGCGCGCGACGGACGGCTCGACGGCCGGCGGTGCGACGATGGCGTCGAAGACGCACCGGAGCGACTCCCAGACCGGCTCGTCGAGCGGTCTCTCGGCCATCGCCTGCGCGAGCCGATCGGCCCACTGCTCGTACCTCCCGAGGACGAGGTCGTCCTTGGAGGAGAAGTACCGGAAGAAGCTGCGCCTGGACATGCCGACGGCATGGGCGATGTCGTCGATCGTGGTCTGCTCGAAGCCGTTCGCGACGAACAGGTCCTGCGCCGCGTCGACGAGCTCCATCTGCACGGCGCGCCTGGCCCTGTCGCGCAGGGTCGGTTCTGTCTCTGACACGACCCCGAGCGTAGCGTCCGCTCGGCACTTTCGGCACGAGGTGCCACAGTCGACCCGACATGACGACCGATGGTCGAGGACCCGGCCCGTGCGGCGGCTACCGTGGGACGGACGATCACGGCGGAGAGGTGCTGCGAGGCACGCAGAGGTACGGCGAGGTACCGCGACCTACTGAGAGGCGGAGCGCGATGGACGTGGCAGACCTGTTGGCCGACGAGTTCGGACGGGTGCGCGGGGTGGTGCACCGGGTGGTGGAGGGACTCACCCCTGAGCAGCTCGCCTACCGGGTCGACGAGGACGCCAACTCGATCGCCTGGCTCGTGTGGCACCTGACCCGGGTCCAGGACGACCACGTGGCCGACGCGTTCGGCGTCGAGCAGGTCTGGACGTCGCAGGGCTGGGCGGAACGCTTCGCGCTGCCGTTCCCCAGGTCGGCCACGGGTTACGGCCACGGGTCGCAGGACGTCGCCGCGGTCACGGTGACCTCCGGCGAGCTGCTCGTCGGGTACCACGACGCCGTGCACGCGCAGACGATCGCTCAGCTGGCCGGGCTCGACCCGACGGACCTCGACCGCATCGTCGACGAGTCCTGGGAACCGCCGGTGAGCCTCGGGGTGCGGCTGGTCAGCGTGACGGCCGACGACCTCCAGCACGCCGGGCAGGCGGCCTACGTCCGCGGCATGCTCTCCCGTCGGACGGACTGAGCGGCGTCACCCGGGAGCGCGCCTCACGGGCGATCCCGCGGAGGATCGCACGACGGACGAGCCGGGAGCGTCGGACGACCGGGACCCGCCTCACCGTTAGCGTTGGTCCTATGAGCGCACTCACGGTCTTGTTCATCGGCGGCAGCGGCACCATCAGCTCGGCGAGCACCCGGCTCGCCGTCGAACGTGGGATCGACCTGCACGTCCTCAACCGAGGGACGAGCACCACGCGCCCGCTGCCGGCAGGCGTCACCGTGCACCGCGGCGACGTGCGCGAGCCGGGCTCGATGCGCGAGGCCCTCGCCGGCCTCGAGTTCGACGCCGTCGTCGACTGGGTGGCGTTCACCCCGGACCACGTCCGCGCCGACATCGACCTGTTCACCGGACGCACCGGCCAGTACGTCTTCATCTGCTCGGCCTCCGCATACCAGACGCCACCGGCTCGCGTCCCGGTCGTCGAGTCCACGCCGTTGCGCAACCCCTACTGGCAGTACTCGCGCGACAAGATCGCGTGCGAGGACGTCCTGGTCGAGGCCTACCGCGAGCAGGGCTTCCCGATGACGATCGTGCGGCCGTCGCACACCTACGACAAGACGTTGATCCCGCTCGACGGCGGCTGGACCGCGGTGCAGCGGATGCGCGACGGCAAAGAGGTCGTCGTCCACGGGGACGGGACGTCGTTGTGGACCTTGACCCACCACGCGGACTTCGCCAAGGGCTTCGTCCCGCTGCTCGGGCACCCACGGACGATCGGGGACGCGTTCCACATCACCTCGGACGACGCCCTGACCTGGGACCAGATCACCCGGGCGCTCGCCTCCGCGGCCGGGGTCGAGGCCCGCATCGTCCACGTGCCGTCGGACGTCGTCGCGGCAGCCGACCCGGCGTGGGGCGCCGGTCTGCTCGGCGACAAGGCGCACTCGATGGTCTTCGACAACAGCAAGCTGCGGACGGTCGTCCCCGACTTCCGGGCGACGATCCCGTTCGAGCAGGGTGCGCGCGAGATCATCGACTGGTACGACGGCGATCCCGCGCGTCGGCAGGTCGACGCGCGGCTGGACACCCTGATGGACGACCTGGTGCGGCGGTTCCGGGTGGGCTGACCGCGCAGTGTGCTCCCGTGCCCTGCCGGCGGTCCTCCCATCTGCCCGGGCACCTGTCCTGACACGTCCCGGGCAGATGGTCGGGGCAGCACCACCGTCGACGGCGATCCGGCC
>DATKTF010000333.1:0-4515 GCA_035531255.1 Cellulomonadaceae bacterium | reverse complement strand
CCTCCGGGACGACCGCGGCAGCACGGTGTTCCTGACCACGCACTACCTCGACGAGGCGGACGCCCTGTGCGACCGCATCCTCGTGATCGACCACGGCACGATCGTCGCCGAGGGCAGCCCGGACGAGCTCAAGCGGCGCGTATCCGGAGATGCCATCGTCCTCACCATGTCGCAGCACGCCGACCTGGCCCGTGTCGAAGCCATCGCCTCGGCACTGCCGGGAGCGACCCTGACCGGCACCGAGGACCGGACGGTCGTCGTCCGGGTGCCGGCCGGCGCGACGCTGCTCGCCGGGCTGCTGCGATCCCTGGACGCCGACGGGATCGCCCTCGACGCGGTCGAGCTCCGCCGCCCGACCCTCGACGACGTCTTCCTCACCCTGACCGGCCGCTCGCTGCGTGACGGCGAGACCGCACCCACCCCCACCGGAGCCCCGGCATGACGACCACCGACACTCCCGCACGCCTGCGCAGCACGTTCGTCCACGACACGCTCGTCGTCTTCCGCCGCGCCATGCGGCTGTCGCTGCGCAACCCGGTGTGGACCGTCATGGGGCTCGCCCAGCCGGTCCTGTACCTCGCTCTGTTCGGACCGCTGCTCGAGCCGCTCAAGGCCCAGCTCGGCGTGGGCAACGCGTACCAGTTCTTCGTCCCCGGTCTCCTCGTCCAGCTCGGGATGTTCGGGGCGATGTTCGTCGGCTTCGGGCTGATCGCCGAGTGGCGCGACGGGGTCATCGAGTCCGAGCGGGTGACCCCCGCGCCGCGGTCTGCCCTCGTGCTCGGGCGCGTGCTGCGCGACGTGGTCGTGATCGCGGTCCAGGGCACGGTGCTGTGCGTCGTCGGCTACGCCTTCGGGCTCCGCGCCCCGTTCGTCGGGATCGTCCTCGGCGTGCTCACGGCCGCGATGCTGGGAGCCGCATTCGCCTCGGCGTCCTACGCCGTGGCGCTGACGGTCAAGAGCGAGGACGCCCTCGCCCCGCTGCTGAACGGCATCGCCCTGCCGTTGCTGCTCCTGTCCGGGATCCTGCTGCCCATCGTCTCACCGGCCTGGCTCAAGGACCTGAGCGACCTGAACCCGCTCAAGCACGTCGTCGACGGCATCCGCGCCGAGTTCCTCGGTGAGCTGTCGACCGCGACCTCGCTCTGGGGCTACGGGCTCACGATCGCGCTCGTCGTGGTCGGTGTCTGGTTCGGGACCCGCACGTTCCGACGCGAGAACGGCTGACAGGTCCCGCCGCGAGCACGACCGCGCCCGCTCACTCCACGCCGAGCAGCACCTCGATCGCCCGCGCGCAGAACGCGTCCACCGGTCCTTCCGCATAGCCCTTCGCCCCGTGACGGCGCCGGAACGTCGCCGATCGGATCTCGTGCGCCGTGAGCGGCTCCCCGTGGTCGAAGTACGCCGTGAGCCGCTCGCACAACGCGTCGACGTCGTCCACGTCGTACCCGAGGTGACCCGACTGGGCCGGGGCGAACCTCTCCCGCTCCGGTCGACCCAGTCGCCCGTACAGCGACCGCGCCTGCTCCGCCAGATGGTTCATCCACGCCTGCTGACCGTACTTCGCCACGTTCTGCGCGCGCGAACGCGCCACGAACGCGGCTTCCAGACGGTCGAGCGCGGCGTCGACGGCACCGGTCGAGTAGCCCCCGCGGACGAGGTCGAACGCGGCAAGGCGCACGTCGGTGCCCGAGAGGTCGCCCGTCGTGCCGTTCTCGTACACCTCGCGCGCGTGGTCGAAGAACTCGTCGACATCCTCCGGCGCATAGCCGCTACGCAGCCGCGACACGGTCCGGAACATCCCCGCCATCATTCCTCCTCCGCGGCCAGCTGGCCGCACGCACCATCGATGTCGCTCCCCCTCGTGTCCCGCACCGTGGTCGGGATGCCGTGCGCCCGGAGCCTGTCCACGAAGACGCGCTCGACCACGGGGTCGCTCGCGGTCCAGATCGAGCCAGGGGTCGGGTTGAGCGGGATCGGGTTCACGTGCACCCAACCACGCCCCCGGGCGTTCAGCTTGGTGCCGAGCAGGTCCGCCCGCCACGCGTGGTCGTTCATGTCCTTGATCAACGCGTACTCGATCGACACGCGTCGGCCGGTGACCTCGAAGTAGTTCCGCGCGGAGTCGAGGGCCTCGTCGACGCTCCACCGCGTGTTGACGGGCACGAGCTCGCTCCGGAGCTCGTCGTCCGGTGCATGGAGAGACAGCGCGAGAGTGACCGGGATGCCCTCCCGGGCGAGCTTGTCCATCGCCGGCACGAGCCCCACGGTCGAGACCGTGATGTTGCGTGCGGATATCCCGAACCCGTCGGGTGCCGGTGCGACGAGGCGCCGGACGGCCTCCATCACGGCGCGGTAGTTGGCGAGCGGCTCCCCCATCCCCATGAACACGAGGTTGCTGAGCCGCGCCGGCCCGCCGGGGAGGTCCCCGTCGGCGAGGGAGCGAGCCGCCGAGCGCACCTGCTCGACGATCTCCGCCGTCGACAGGTTGCGGGTGAGGCCGAGCTGCCCCGTCGCGCAGAACGGGCACGCCATCCCGCAGCCGGCCTGGCTCGAGACGCAGAGCGTCGTGCGGTTCGGGTACCGCATCAGGACCGACTCGACCTTGGCACCGTCGAAGAGGTGCCACAGCGTCTTGACGGTCGTCCCGGCGTCGGCCGTGAGCGTGCGCGCCGCGGTCAGCAGCTCCGGGAACAGCGCACCGACGAGCCGATCTCGTGAGGCTTGAGGCAGGTCGGTCATCTCCGCGGCGTCCGCAGTCAGGTGCGCGAAGTAGTGCGTCGCGAGCTGCTTCGACCGGAAGGGCTTCTCCCCGAGCTCCGTGACCGCCTCGACGCGCTGCTCCGGTGTCAGGTCGACGAAGTGCCGTGGCGGCTTGCCTCGCGCGCCCCGCGTCGACGTCGAGAAGCTCAACGGGACCGGACCGCCGCCGTCGATCGGCACCGGGCGCACCTGCACCGCCCGCGATCCCGCACGCCCACCGGCCGCGCCACCCGCGCTCGGGAGGACGGACCGCACGGGCGTCAGACGCGCAACAGGCTCGGGCATGAGGTCCAGCATCCCATGTCTCAGTCGCCGACCGGGAGCGCGGCCATCAGGATGACGTAGACGACGGGAGCCGTCAGGAGCAGGGAGTCCAGCCGGTCGAGCACCCCGCCATGGCCCGGGAGCAGACTGCCCATGTCCTTGAGCTCGAGGTCACGCTTGAGGAGTGACTCGGAGAGATCGCCGACGGTGGCCGTGACCACGGTCGCCAGACCGAGGACGACACCGATCGCCGGCCCCTGGTTGAAAAGCACCATGACACCCACGACGCCGACGAGCACCGCCAGGACCACCGATCCGACGAGCCCCTCCCAGGTCTTCTTCGGGCTCACCGACGGTGCCATCGGGTGTCGGCCGATGAGGACCCCGAAGGAGTACCCTCCGACGTCGCTCGCGACCGCGAGCAGCACGAAGAGCGCCACGCGGCGCTCGCCGTCCGGCATCGAGAGCATGAGCATCACGAAGCCGGCGAGGAACGGGAGGTACGCCGCGGCGAACGTGCCGGCCGTCGCGTCACGGAGCGCGGACTCGCCGCTCCCGTCGAGCACGCGCCAGATGACGACTCCCCCGGCCGTGAGCAGGGTCGACACGAGGAGCGCCTCGGCGCCGGCCGTGTACGCCGACACCAGCACGCCGGCCGAACCCACCAGGAGCGGCAGCAGCGGAAGATGGATCCCTCGGCGCGCGACCGCCTGCGCGAGCTCCCAGAGCGCTGCACCGACCGCGAGGATCGCGAAGACGACGAACAGCTCCTTGCGCACGAGCAGGGTCGCAGCGACGACGCCCAGCAGCCCGACGCCGACGAGCACCGCGACCGGCAGGTTGCGGCCCGCCCGTGGCATCGGGTGCGACTCGTGGCCGACGTCGTCGGCGTGGACCAGGTCAGTCATCAGACCTCGAGCAGCTCGCTCTCCTTGGCGACCAGCACGGTGTCGATCACGTCGATGTGACGCTTCGTCACCGCTTCGAGCTCCTTCTCGGCGCGCGCGACCTCGTCCTCGCCGGCTTCGCCGTCCTTCGAGATCCGGTCGAGCTCGTCCTTCGCGCGACGGCGGATGTTGCGGATCGAGATGCGTGCGTCTTCCGCCTTCGTCTTCGCCAGCTTGACGAAGTCCTTGCGACGCTCCTCGGTGAGGGCGGGCAGCACGACCCGGATGACGTTCCCGTCGTTCGTCGGGTTGACGCCGAGGTCCGAGTCGCGCAGGGCCTTCTCGATGCCGACGCTCGCGGACTTGTCGAAGGGCGAGATCAAGATCGTCCGTGCCTCAGGTGTGTTGAACGACGCAAGCTGCTGCAGCGGGGTGGGCGAGCCGTAGTAGTCGACGAAGATCTTGGCGAACATCGCTGCGCTCGCCCGTCCGGTCCGGATGGACGCGAAGTCCTCCTTCGCCACCTCGATCGCCTTGTTCATCTTCTCCTCGGCCTCGAGGAGGGTCTCGTCGATCACGTGTGCTCCTTCGTCGTCGTCATCGT
>DATKTF010000332.1:0-2247 GCA_035531255.1 Cellulomonadaceae bacterium | reverse complement strand
ACCCCTTGCGCGAAACGCGGCGGCCGTGGGTCCTCGAGCTCGGTCGGTGGGGCGAGGCGCGGTTGGACGAGCGCACGGAAGATCCGACCCTGGACCGACCCCTGGGCCCCGCGCACGGTTCCGACGAGAAACAGCGCGGCGATCACGGCCAGCAGTACGAGCGCGTCACCACCCGTGCCGAGGAGCAGCGTGACCGCCAGGAGGACGGCGGTGATCGCGGCGCCGACGCGCGGCCCGCGGGGGTCGATCCCGGCGGGGCTGCCGCCGGCGGGGTCACGGTCCGCGGGGTCACGGTCCGCGGGGTGACGGTCCGCGGGGTCACGGTCAGCCGGTGCGCGCCCGGCCGAGGTCGGGTCCTCCGACGTGCCGTCGTCTCTGTCGGTCGCGCTGTTCTGGTCAGGCATGGGTGTCTCCGGTCTCGTTCGAGGGGTCGAGCAGTGCCGGGGCCGGTGTCCGCGCTCAGTGCGCGCGGGCACCGCCAGGACACTGGCCGAGCGACTCGAGCGAGGCGATGGCGTGGTGGTGGCTGACTGCGCCGCTCATGCGGCCACAGACGTTCCCGTCCGGTCCGAGCACGAGAACGGTCGGGGTGCGCAGCACGTGGAAGCGACGGACGAGCTCGAGGTGCTGCTCGACGTCGAGCTCGACGTGGACGACGCCCGGCTGGTCCGCGGCGAGGGCCGACAGCACCGCGGCGGTCCGTCGGCACGGCGCGCACACCTCGGAGGACAGCTGGACGAACGTCGCGCGGGCTCCCGGCTCCACGCCGAGCTCCTGGGGAGTCACCTGGGGAGCGGTCGCGACGGGTGCGTCGTCCGTCTCGTGCGCGGCCGCGGCGACGCGGCCGGAGACCGCGGTGAAGCGGCCGTTGCGCCACGACCACCACCAGCCGAGCACCCCGGCCACGACCAGCACCCCGAGCAGCAGCTCGATCCGCATCGGCATCGGTCAGCCCACCAGGACCCGGCCGACGACGTACACGAGGATGCCCGTGATCGTCACCGGCAGCACGAGCGCGGCCATGGCGGCCGGTCGCGTCCGGAGCGCCTTGAGCCGGTCGAAGAGCACGTGCAGCGACGCGACCAGCACCCCGACGGCCAGGCCGAGCAGCGCCCCGGCGACGGCGTCCACCCCCGGGACGAGCGCCCCGGCCCCGGCCCCGGCCCCGGCCGCCGCACCGACGGTGACGAACGCGCCGACCCAGCCCGAGATCGGCAGGACGGCGACGGCGGACCCGACTGCGAGGGCGAGCGCGCCGGTGATGACCAGACCGGTGCCGCCGGACGTCCGACCGGCGGCGATCCCCCCCGCCACCGACGTCACCACCAGCGTGCCGGCCACGACCCCCGAGACCGACTCCATCAGCCGCTCGCGCCCGTCGGTGCGCAGCAGCTCGTTGACGAACGCGAGCAGGATCGACAGCGCGACGACAGCGGGCAGCTCGCGCAGGAACGGCTCGCCCCGGGTGAAGGTGATGGCCGCCACGGCGCCCACGCCACCGATCCCGATGACGACGGAGGCACCCGGCCGGCTCGACAGCCCGAGGAGCACGGGCCAGCCGAACGCCACGACGAGGGCCAGGACGGCGCACAGCATCGCCAACGGTCTCTCGCCGACGTAGGCCGCGACCGCGACGAGCGTCGCGACGACCGCGGTCCAGACCGCCCGTGTGGTGAGGCTCATCGCCGCCACCGGTCGCTCACGGTCGCAGCGGCACCCTGGCGGCCGCGCGGGACGCGTCCGGTCGGGCGCGCGACGGCGCGAGCGGGGGTGGGCATGCGGACGATTGTCGCAGATGCCCCGGCACCGCCCACCGCGACCACCCGGTGATCGCGCCGGAACGACGCGTGGCCGAGACCCCGCCCGTTGTAGCGTGTCCCCCACGGCAAGCAAGGAGGTTCCTCCGGTGGCAGACCTGCTGCTGCTCACGCCCTCGTCCGGTGGCCCGGCCCAGGTGCTCCCCGCGCTCGGTCTTCTGACCCACCGGATCCGTGTGCTGCCCGTCGAGCCGTCGGCCCTCCTGGAGGCCCCTGAGGCCGACGTCGTCCTGATGGACGCGCGACGCGACCTCGCCACCGCACGCACCACGTGCCGCATGCTGCGCGCGACCGGCCTGACCGTCCCGGTCATCCTGATCCTCACCGAGGGCGGACTGACGGTCCTCACCGCCGAGTGGGGCGTCGACGACCTCGTCCTCGCGAACGCAGGCCCGGCCGAGGTCGAGACCCGGATCCGGCTCGTCATCGA
>DATKTF010000331.1:0-7066 GCA_035531255.1 Cellulomonadaceae bacterium | reverse complement strand
TTGTCGGACAGGCTCAAGAGCGCCGTCCCGTCCTCATCCCCGATCGCGAGACTCAGGTTGACGTCCTCAGGCCGCTCGGCCTCGAACGCCGCGAGTCGATCAGGCTGTGGTTCGATGTTGACTCCGCGCCAGCCCCTCTCGTAGAGCGCGCGCGTCACGGAATCGTATGTGGGATGAAAGGCACCAACGTCGACATAGACGCACGACCCCCGATTGCCTAACGTCCGCCACAGGATGACGTCTTCGCCGTTTTGCGCATACGACACGAACGGTTCCGACGTGTTCACAGGAGGCCCCTAGTCGGTTCGAAGACCGCGAGGCCGGCAAAGGCGGTCATGCACGCAGCTCGATGAGACGGGACGTGAGCGCATCGCACACGGTCGAGATGTCGACATCGGTCAGCAGCATGTGGGTCGGCAGTGAAATGCCTTCGGCGCCAAGACGCTCCGCGATCGGGAATGACGCGGGTGGCTCCGACCGATACGGAGGCATCACGTGAAGAGGATAGAAGACCGGGCGAGTCTCGATGCCATCGAAACGGAGCAGATCGATCAACGTGTTTCGCTGCTCAACGGTGAACCCGCTGACCTGGATCGTGTAGAGCCAGTCCACACGCCGCGCATCCGGGCGCTGCACCGGGAGCACGACGCCTTCGACAGCTCCAAGCAGCCTGGTGTACCGCGCGGCGATCTGCCGTCGACGCTCGAGCATGTGCTCGATCCTCTCGAGCTGCGCGAGACCGATGGCGGCCGCGATGTTGGTCATACGGTAGTTGAAGCCGATCTCGGGGAACCAGTAGCGCCGCTCGGGGTCCATGCCCTGGCCTCGCAGGAGTCGCAAGCGCTGGGCGAGTGCGTCGTCATCGGTCGTGACGGCGCCGCCTTCACCGGTCGTCACGATCTTGTTTCCGAAGAAGCTGAAGACTCCGACGTGACCGAGCGACCCGACCGGCCGACCATCGACCTGCGCGCCGTGGGCTTCCGCTGCATCCTCGACGACCACCAGTCCGTGGCGCGCTGCGATCTCAGCGATCGCCGTCATGTCCGCCGGGTGCCCGTAGAGATGAACCGGGATGATCGCCTTCGTTCGTGGGGTGATCCGGTTCTCGACGTCTTCCGGGTCCACGTTCATGGTGTCAGGCTCCACGTCGACAAAGACGGGCGTCGCACCGCAATACATGACCGCGTTCGCAGTAGCGATGTAGGTCAGCGTCGGGACGATGACCTCGTCACCGGGTCCGATCCCGATCGCGGACAGCGCTAGGTGAAGTGCCGTAGTTCCGTTGTTCGTCGCGACCACGTGCTTGCAGCCAGCAACCTTGGCAAACGCGACCTCGAAATCGGTGATGAAGTGACCCACCGAGGATATCCAGGTGGAATCAATGCACTCATTGACGTACAGGGATTCTTTGCCCGACAGGTCTGGGCTGGCAATCGGAATCAACGCTTCAACTCCTGTGCAGGTACACCGACAACGATCTGACCATCTGAGACGTCGTGCAAAACGACCGCTCCTGCGCCGACTGTCGCGCCGATGCCGATGCGAACACCAGGCACCACACTCGCGCCGATGCCCACCATCGCGAAATCGCCGATCGTGACGCCTCCCGCGAGGTTCACACCGGGTGCGACATGCACAAAGTCGCCGATGACGCAGTCGTGGTCGACGCTTGCGCACGTGTTCACGATAGAACCGCGACCGACACGGACATTAGCGCCCAGGACAGCCCTATGCAGCACGATACTACCGGCCCCAAGCCGCGCAGTGGCGCCGACCTGTGCGCTCGGAGCCACGATCGTGACCAGATCGAGCCCCGCGTCAAGGCATCGACGCGTCACGTCGGCCCGGAGCCTGTTGGATCCAAGCGCGACAAATGCCCTCAGCAGCCCAGAATCCGCCAACGCGGGCAGCCGGTCATCGTTGCCCAGGTAGTCGAGACCGAGAACGTCGCCGTGCTCGGGCCCGAGGTAGCCGGCCAGTTCGAGTTCGGGTGCCGGGTCCCACGCGTCCACGCACGCACGCGCATGCCCGCCGTTGCCAACGATCACGACAGCCGTGATGCCCACCTCCGCCTGATTCGACCGCGAGACCCGCGCATGCGCTGTCCGTCACAGACGAGACGAGGGTACTTGACTTCGAGATACCTCTCCCGCCCCAGGTCGAGCGCGAGCTCTGCCGTGCCTGCGCAGCCGAAGTGAGCACGAGATGGCTTCCACCGGGACAGACGGCACGAGCTCGCGCGCACGGTGCGGCAGTGACGGCCGCCTGTCCCGCCTGATCAGAAGAGTCGGATCGACCGAGCGCGGTACTCGTCGCTCCCGACGATCATTCCACGGAGCGCGTCTTCGCTGTGCGCCTGCCAGTACGGGCTCCACGTCGCGATGCCGCTGGGATCAGCGGCTCGGTCGAGGAACACCTGGTAGATCTCGTTGACCCGGAGCTGCGCGCTCTCGAGCGACCGCCACACTCCGAACGAGGCGATCGGACGGCCGACTGTCCGGAGAGTCGTCACCCAGCCCGCGATCTCACTCGGCGCGGCCTCCCGATGCAGGATGTCGCGATACAGTTGAGCGACATAGGTCTCGTCGGTCCCGCCTGCGCTCTGGTAGTACTCATCGCTGGCGATGAGCTGGCCACGAAGGTCCTCGACCCGCAGGCTCCCGGACATGATCCACCCGGTCCAGCTGGCGAAACCCGTCGGGTCCGGCGCCCGGTGCAGGATCTCCTGATATGCATCGATGACACGCCGCTGCACGTACTCCTGGCTGTGCGCCAGAGCGTCAGCCAGTGCAGACGGTGCGACACCGGAATTCAGCTGTGCCGTCCACGTCTGCAGACCGCTCGGATCGACGCCGCGCTGCAGCATGTCGTGGTACAGGGCCTTGACCATCGGCACGGAGTACGCCAGCGCCGTGGCGCGTGCACGAACGCCCGGCAGCGTCGAGTACCCGGCATTCCCCGGGCACGCCGTGAGGTAGACGTCGCGATGCCCGGTGACCACGGGCAGCGTCACGGTCGTCCCGGCGGCGTACTTGTCGCTACCTCCGCCGGTCGTATAGCTCATGGTCCCCGACGGGTTCACCCCGTACTGAGACAGCCGCCACGCGATCACCTCGGCGACCGACTCCTGGGTCGCCGCGCTCGGGACGACGGTGGAATACGTGCCGAGCATCGCTATTCCGACTGTTCCCGTGTTGAATCCGCCGGCGTGCGCACCCACAACGGGCTGCACCATGCTATTCGCACGGCCTTCGTAGATGTTGCCCCATTTGTCGACGAGGAAGTTGTAACCGATGTCGCACCAGCCCAGGGTATTGATGTGATACGCCTGGTCGTTCCGGATCTGCTGCTCCGCCTGGGCGACGGTCGAGTACGCGTTGGAGTCCGCCGTGTGGTGGACCACGGCGCCGACGAGCCGGCTCGCCACGTCCGGGGTGCAGGCCTGCGGGGCGGCGCCCCACTCGGCGCGCGTGATCACGTGCGGCGCGGCCGCAGTCAGGGCCGTCGTCGTCGTTGGTGCCGTCGAGCTCGTCGTGGCACTCGTGACGTAGGCGGCATTCGCGATGGACGGCGTCCCCGACGTCGATGACGACGACGGCACGGCCGTGGCGGCGGGCGTGGCGGGCGAGCTGACGAGCGACAGCTTCAGACCGGCCGGACCGCCGCCCGCCGAAGCGGCGAACGAGAGCTGGACGGCATCCGCGTTGCCGACCCAGACCGGGTCGGTGCCCGATCGAGCGTGCGCGCCCTCGGCCGTTCCCGCGTCCGGTCCGGAATCTTCTGAGGTGAGCGGCTGCCAGCCGGACCAGACGCCGTCGACCCGGGTCCGCACCTGCGCCCCGAGACCGGTCACCGCCGTACCCGTCGGCCACGTCAGCCCGAGCGTCTGGAAGGCGCCGGTCTCCACGACTGCGCTCTCGACGCGACCCTTCCCGCCTCTCTCATCGGTGACGATCCGGTCGTCCGTGGACTGCACGGTCAGGCCGCCCGGTGTCGCGACCGCATCACCCGCCGGATCGACCGGTGGGACGACGACGTCCCGGTCCGTGATCGTGGGCTTGTCAGGGGCTGCTGACGACGAGCTCGTAGACCCGGGCGTCGACACCGCTGTGGTCGCGACGACGCTCGTTCCGACTCGGGGGGAAGCCGCGATGCCGACGATGCCGGCCGCAGGGATTCCTGCGAACAGCGTCGCGACGGCGACGACGAGTCTCAAGAACATGGGGTATTCCAGACCTGGGGGAAGAAGGTTTCATTCGAGTTTCCGTTGGGGATCCGCGGTGGTCAAGCACCAGGGCGCGAGTTGAGTGATTTCGCTCGACGGCCGTACGTTTTGTTCCGGTTCAGGCACTCCGACACGTACCGGCGCGAGTGGCCGGCGACTACGCTCGTTCGCGTCACGTCCCCAGTCCAGGAGGCACCCGTGCGTCTGCTCGTCACCGGCGGAGCCGGTTTCATCGGCTCGAACTTCGTCCAGCTGACCGTCCGCGAGCGCCCCGACGTCCACGTCACCGTGCTCGACGCACTGACCTACGCGGGCGACCGCGCCTCGCTGGCGCCCGTCGCCGACGCGATCACGTTCGTCGAAGGCGATGTGACCGACGCCCCCCTCGTCGACCAGCTCGTGGCCGACACGGACGTCGTCGTCCATTTCGCCGCCGAGTCGCACAACGACAACTCGCTGCACGACCCGTGGCCGTTCGTGCGGACGAACGTGATCGGCACCTACACGCTGCTCGAGGCCGTGCGCAAGCACGACGTCCGGTACCACCACATCTCCACCGACGAGGTGTACGGCGACCTCGAGCTCGACGACCCGGAACGCTTCACGGCGTCGACCCCGTACAACCCGTCGAGCCCGTACTCCTCGACGAAGGCGTCGAGCGACCTCCTCGTCCGCGCGTGGGCCCGCTCGTTCGGCATCCAGGCGACGATCTCCAACTGCTCGAACAACTACGGTCCGTACCAGCACGTCGAGAAGTTCATCCCCCGCCAGGTGACCAACGTGATCGACGGGGTGCGGCCCAAGCTGTACGGCCAGGGCCTGAACGTCCGTGACTGGATCCACGTCGAGGACCACAACACCGCCGTCTGGGCCATCATCGACCGAGGCCGTGCGGGCGAGACCTACCTCATCGGCGCCGACGGGGAGAAGAACAACCGCGAGGTCGTCGAGCTCATCCTCGAGCTGTCGGGGCTGCCGACCGACGCGTACGACCTCGTCGCCGATCGGCCCGGCCACGACATGCGCTACGCGATCGACTCGAGCATGCTGCGTGCCGAGCTCGGCTGGGAGCCGCGTTACCGCAGCTTCCGCGACGGGCTCGCCGCGACGGTCGCGTGGTACCGCGACAACGAGGCGTGGTGGCGCCCGCGCAAGGAAGCCACGGAGGCGAAGTACGCGCAGCTCGGGCGCTGAGGCCCTCCGAGGTCTCCACACGCCCTCCGCGCCCCGCCGTCGTGGCGCCGTCCCCGGTGCGCGCCGCAGTCGTACGATCCCGAGGTGCCCACCCGCGATGCGACAGCAGCAGACCGGAGCACGGTGCGTCACGCGAGGAACCTCCGGAGCCACCACCTGGTCCGGTCGGTCGCGCTGACGCTCACCGCCGCGCTCGCGTTCGGCGCGGGCGGGTTCGCGACGGCGTACTCACGGTTCCAGGGGAACATCGCCTCGGCCGACGTGACGGATCTCCTCGGCACCGACCGACCGACGGCCAGCGCGACGCCCGACCCGAACGACCCGAGCAGCGGCTCACCGGTCACGATCCTGCTCATGGGCTCGGACGTCCGCGACGGCGCGAACGGCGCGATCGGCGGCTCGGTCGCAGGGATGCGCAGCGACACCACGATCGTGCTGCACATCTCCGCCAACCGGAAGCGGGTCGAGCTGGTGTCGATCCCCCGGGACTCGCACGTGCAGATCCCCGCGTGCACCATGACGAACGGCAAGACCAGCAGACCGCAGAGCGAGCGGTTCAACGCGGCCTTCGCCATCGGCGCCGACACCGGGGGCGACACGGCGTCGGCGGCCGCGTGCGCGATCAAGACCGTCGAGTCGCTCACCGGCGTCCGCATCGACGGGTTCGTGGTCGTCGACTTCGTGGGATTCATCCGCATGGTGGACGCCCTCGGCGGCGTACCGATCTGCATCCCGAACGCGATGAGCTCGCCGAAGGCAGGTCTGACGGTGACGGCGGGCTATCAGACTCTCGACGGGAAGACGGCGCTCGCCTACGCGCGCGCCCGGACCGGGACAGGCGTCGGTGACGGTTCGGACACGAACCGGATCGGACGCCAGCAGCAGCTCCTGGCCGCGACCGCACGCGAGGTCATCTCGAAGAACCTCTTGACGGACGTCGGCGAGCTCCTGCGGTTCCTCGACGCCGCGACCAGCTCGGTGACCGCCAACCCGGAGCTCGCCTCGATCGCCAACCTGGCGGGCCTCGCGTTCAGCCTCAAGGACATCCCAAGCGGGAACATCACCTTCATGACGGTGCCGTTCTCGAGCTATGCACCCGACCCCAACCAGGTCGTCTGGACACGCGCCGCTGCGACGATCTGGGCGAGCATGGCGTCCGACCAGCCCGTCGTGCCCACCGCCGCGCCGTCCGGATCGACCGACACCGGGACCACCCCGGCCACGTCGTCGGGCACGGCCGGCGACACCCCTT
This sequence comes from Cellulomonadaceae bacterium, assembly GCA_035531255.1. Lineage (GTDB taxonomy): Bacteria > Actinomycetota > Actinomycetes > Actinomycetales > Cellulomonadaceae > JAJDFX01. The sequence continues at coordinate 395 of DATKTF010000331.1, read as the reverse complement.
CGACTGCGGAGACCAAGGTTGCCGGCACAGAAGCGTTCACCCCTGACGACGTCACCGCCGTGTGCGGCTGAGGCACGATGAGCGACCCCCGCCATCCGGATGGAACCTCTGGAAGCCGCGCGCGACCGGGAGGTTCGGCGCGTCCCGCACCGAGACGCCCAAGCCCGGGCCAGCCGGAGCCACCGTCCCGCGCCTCGTCGCCACGCCCGTCGGCGTCGGGGCAGGGCCCGGATGAGTCCTCCGCACCGCCGAGCTTCGCTCCCCATGCGGCGCCGAGCGCGCGGCCGATCCCGGGCGACGACGCGATCGTGGTGGGTCGGCCGACCCGACCGTCGCCACCGGCACGCCCGGCCGCTGCGCCGTCCGCGATCCCGTCGAGCGGTGGTTCCGCACGC
>DATKTF010000330.1:0-6231 GCA_035531255.1 Cellulomonadaceae bacterium | reverse complement strand
GCGCGCTCGCTCGTACCGGCTCCTCGGCCTCGTGCCCCTCGGCGGAGTCCTGGTGCAGGCCGTGATCGGCGGGATCGCGGTGCTCGTGAAGCTCAACCCGGCGATCGTCGCGAGTCACCTGCTGATCTCGATGGCACTCGTGTCGGTGTCGACCGTGCTGGTTCGTCGTCACGGGAGCGGCGACCGCGCCCCACGTCCCGTCGTCGCACCGTCGATCGTGGCTCTGTCGCGCGCGCTGGTCGTCATGACCGCGGTCGTCCTCGCTCTCGGCGTGGTCGTGACCGGTTCCGGCCCGCACTCCGGCGACACGGTCGTCGGCTACCGGTTCGCCGTGAACCCGGCAACGATGGCCATGGTTCATGCGGGCGCCGTCTGGCTGTTCCTGGGGGTGCTCATGACGATCGTCGGCACGCTCCGGCGACAGCAGGCTCCGATGCAGGTGCGCCGAGCCGCGTTCGTGGTCCTCGCCGTCACGGTTGTCCAGGGGGTCGTCGGCTATATCCAGTACGCGGCAGGTCTGCCGGTCCTGCTGGTCGGCGTCCACATGGTCGCGGCGGCGCTGCTGACCGTCGCGGTCACGTGGTTCGTCACCGCGCTCCGGGTGCGGGACTGATCCGAGCGGCGGCTCGCTCGGTGTGACGACATCACCGGTCGCACCCCAGACGTCGACCGCGCCCTCCACACCCTCGTCGACATCGCACGGCAACGGATCGGCTGGTCCTTGCGCGCGCGACCTGTGCGCATGATGTGAGTCCCCTGATCTCCGCCGCCTCGCCGATGTGGGACCTTCGTCCTAACCTCGAGCCATGAACCACGAGACCGGCGCCCACGGCGCCACCAGTCACGCGATCCTCGCCCAGGGACTCGTCAAGACCTTCGGGTCCGTGACCGCGCTCGACGGGGTCGACCTGGCCGTCCCGACCGGGTCGGTGCTCGGCCTCCTCGGACCGAACGGCGCCGGCAAGACGACCGTCGTGCGGATCCTCACGACGCTGCTCCGTCCGGATTCCGGCCACGCGCAGGTCGCCGGTGTCGATGTCCGGGGCGACCCGGCCGGCGTGCGCCGCCGGATCGGGCTGTCGGGTCAGTACGCCGCCGTGGACGAGTACCTCACCGGCTACGAGAACCTGGACATGATCGGGCGGCTCTACCATCTCGGCCGCAAGGAGAGCCGGGTCCGCGCCCGAGAGCTGCTCGCGGACTTCCGGCTCGAGGACGCCGCGAACCGTCCCACCCGTACCTACTCGGGCGGCATGCGCCGACGACTCGACCTGGCCGGCGCTCTCGTCGCCCGTCCGCCCGTGCTGTTCCTCGACGAACCCACGACCGGGCTCGACCCGCGCGGTCGCATCGACATGTGGGAGGTCATCCAGACCCTGGTGTCCGGTGGGACGACGCTCCTGCTGACGACCCAGTACCTCGAAGAAGCAGACGTGCTCGCCGACACGATCGTCGTGATCGACCACGGACGCATCATCGCCCAGGGGACGTCGGACCAGCTCAAGGCCCAGATCGGCGGCGAGCGGCTCGAGATCACCGTCAGCGACGGACGCCGTCTCGGTGAGGCCGGCGCCCTGCTCGCACCGCTCGGGGTCGGCGCACCTGCCCTCGACGACCACCGCCGCGCGCTGCTCATGCCGGTGAGCGGCGGGGCGCGCGTGCTGACCGATGCCTTGAGGCGGCTCGACGCCGCGGAGATCGACATCGACGACGTCGGGCTCCGCCGCCCGACGCTGGACGACGTGTTCCTCACCCTCACCGGCCACGGCACAGCGGCGGACGACGATCTCACCCCCTCTGCGAAGGAGACGAACCGATGACCATCCCGCACGTCATCGCCGACGCCCACGTCGTCGCGAAGCGCAACATCATCAAGATCAAGCGCGTGCCGGACCTCCTGGTCTTCACCGTGCTGTCGCCGATCATGTTCGTGCTGCTGTTCGCCTACGTGTTCGGCGGCGCGATCGGCGGCACGATCAGCGGTGGGACCGGCGGCTCCGCCTACCGTGAGTACCTGATCGCGGGGATCTTCGCCCAGACGGTCATCTTCGGAGCGACGATCACCGGCGCCGGTCTCGCCGAGGACGTCAAGAAGGGGATCATCGACCGGTTCCGGTCGCTGCCCATGGCACCGTCCGCGGTCCTGACCGGGCGCACGCTGTCCGACGTCGTCAACAACGTCATCGTGCTCGTCGTCATGTCGGCGACCGGTCTGGTGGTCGGTTGGCGGATCCGCGGCTCGCTCCTCGACGCCGTCACCGGCTACGCGGTGCTGCTGGTGTTCGCCTACGCCATCTCGTGGATCATGGCGTGGATCGGCATGCTCGTGCCGAGCCCGGAAGTCGTGAACAACGCGTCCTTCATCGTGATCTTCCCGCTCACCTTCATCGCGAACACGTTCGTGCCGTTGAGCACGCTCCCGTCCGCGCTCCAGCGGTTCGCCGAGTGGAACCCGGTGTCCGCGGTGACCCAGGCCGCCCGAGAGCTCTTCGGCAACATCCAGGCGGGGACGCCGGAACCGACCGCGTGGCCCCTGCAGCACCCCGCCGTGTACACGCTCATCTGGTCCGTCGCGATCCTGGGCATCTTCATCCCCCTCGCGAACGCCCAGTACCGCGTCTCGACGGGGCGCTGACACCCCCGTCGGTCGGGCCCGCTCGCCCCTCTCAGACGAGCGGGTCGGTCGAGGTCGGGGCACCACGTGCGCCGCGACGCTCCGGCCACGGTGCGTCCACGGGCCGAAGGGTCGACCAGCCTGCCGCCCGGGCGGCCTGCGTCGCCAGTATCCCGACGACTGCCGAGGGGTTGTGCACCTGCCCGGCGAGCACCGCCGACACGGCATCGTCGATCGTAACCCACCGCGGTTCCATCTCGAGTTCCTCGGCCTCGCGGGCGAACCGGTCCTCGACCGGCACCTCGCGCAGGTCGCGCGCGAGGAACATCCGGATCGCCTCGTTGCTCCCGCCGGGAGAGGTGAAGTAGTCGACCAGCACGTCCCACCGGTCGGCGACGAGGTCGGCCTCCTCGGCGAGCTCCCGCGCCGCGGCGACCTGGGCGGGCTCGTGGTCGACGTCGAGCAGACCGGCAGGCGGCTCCCACAGCTCACGGCCGACGGGGTGCCGATACTGGCGCTGCAGAAGGAGGCGGTCGTGCGCGTCGACCGCGATGACCGCCACCGCGCCGGGGTGATCGATGAACTCGCGCCGCACCCTCCCGCCGTCACCGAGATCCACCTGCTCCGCGACGACGTCCCAGATCATGCCGCCGTGGAGCAGGTCATGGTGCTGCGCGGGCCGCGGTGCGACGACGTCGCGGAGCTCCTCGCCGTCCGTCGCGGGGCGCTGCGACCGTGCCGGACCCACTCAGGCGTTCGCTGACGTGACGACGACCGCAGCCGCTCTGGCGTCCAGAGCAGCGCCGATCAGACCGGCGAACAACGGGTGCGCGCGGGTCGGGCGGGACTTGAACTCCGGGTGGGCCTGCGTCGCGACGTAGTACGGGTGCACCTCCGCCGGGAGCTCGACGAACTCCACCAGGGACGAGTCGGGTGACACCCCGGAGATCAGCAGCCCGGAGGCCTCCAGCTCTTCGCGATAGGCGTTGTTGACCTCGTAGCGGTGGCGGTGCCGCTCGGACACGTGCTCGGTCCCGTAGGCCGCCGCGACGACGGACCCCGGTGAGAGGACCGCGTCGTAGGCGCCGAGGCGCATCGTCCCGCCGAGGTCGCCTTCGCCGTCGACGTAGGCGAGCTGCTCCGCCATCGTGGCGATGACGGGGATCGGGGTACCCGGGTCGAACTCGGAGGACGAGGCCTCGGCGAGACCCATGACGTTCCGCGCGTACTCGATGACCATGCACTGCAGACCGAGGCAGATCCCGAGGGTCGGCACGCGGTTCTCGCGCGACCAGCGCAGCGCACCGAGCTTGCCTTCGATCCCGCGCACACCGAAACCACCGGGGATCAGCACCGCGTCGACCCCGCCGAGGGCACGTTGGGCGCCCTCCGGTGTCTGGCAGTCGTCCGACGTGACCCACCGGACCGCGACCTTGGCGTTCTTGGCGAACCCGCCGGCACGGAGCGCCTCGGTGACCGAGAGGTACGCGTCCGGGAGGTCGATGTACTTACCGACGAGAGCGACCTCGACCTGGTGGGCCGGGTGGTGGACACGATGGGTGACCTGTTCCCAGGCCTCCCAGTCGACGTCGTGAAACGGCAGGTCGAGACGACGCACCACGTAGGCGTCCAGACCCTCGGAGTGCAGCACGCGCGGGATGTCGTAGATGCTCGGGGCGTCGGGACACGCGATGACGGCCTCGACGTCGACATCGGACATCAGCGCGATCTTCCGCCGGGTGCTCTCCGGGAGATCCCGGTCCGCCCGCAGGACGATCGCGTCGGGCTGGATGCCGATCGAGCGGAGAGCGGCGACCGAGTGCTGGGTCGGCTTGGTCTTCAGCTCGCCGCTGGGCCCGATGTACGGGACGAGAGAGACGTGCAGGAAGAAGACGTTGTCGCGACCGAGGTCGTGGCGCACCTGGCGTGCGGCCTCGAGGAACGGGAGGGACTCGATGTCCCCGACCGTGCCACCGATCTCCGTGATGATGACGTCCGGTGCGTTGCCGACCGACGGGTCGGCCTGCGCGCGCATGCGGGCCTTGATCTCGTCGGTGATGTGCGGGATCACCTGCACGGTGTCGCCCAGGTACTCGCCGCGGCGCTCCTTGGCGATCACGCTCGAGTAGATCTGGCCCGTCGTCACGTTGGCCGGTGCGCTGAGGTTGACGTCGAGGAACCGCTCGTAGTGCCCGATGTCCAGGTCCGTCTCGGCACCGTCCTCGGTGACGAAGACCTCGCCGTGCTGGAACGGGTTCATGGTCCCGGGGTCGACGTTGAGGTACGGGTCGAGCTTTTGCATGGTGACCCGCAGGCCACGCGATCGCAGGAGTCGTCCCAGGCTGGATGCCGTGAGGCCCTTGCCGAGAGAAGAGGCGACGCCTCCGGTGACGAAGATGTGCCGGGTCGAATTGTCCGACCGCCCGGAGAGTCGATTTGCGCGCTCTGCCACGGGCTTTCACTCTACCGGACGTCTACGTCGCTCCGGACCGCACCCGCCGTCACCACGAGCGTCGAGGACCGCGGTGCGCACGAGGTCGCGCCGATGCGAGGCCGCACGAGCACCACGTCGCGCCGGCGCGATGCCCCCTCAGCGCGAGTAGGCGGACTCCAGCTGGGCCAGGACGTCCGCGACCGTCGGGAGCTCTCGTGACCTCTCGAGCGCCGCCTCGCCGAGGGCGGCCCGTCTGGGCTCGTCGGTGAGCAGGTGCACGATCCTCGCCGCCAGGTGACCTGGACGCGCCGCCGGCACGAGGGACGCACCCTCAGCGGTGACCTCGCTCGTCCCGCCGACGTCCGTCGCCACCACGGCGGCCCCGAGCGCGAGCGCCTCCTGGAGCCAGAGCGGTTGTCCCTCCCACACCGCTGTGCTCACGACCAGGTCCGCGGCGGCGAGCAGGTCCGGCACGTCGTCGCGATGACCGAGCAGGACGACCGGGAGGCGCTCTGCGGCGACCCGCGCCGCGAGGTGCCCGAGCAGGGGGCCGTCGCCGGCAACAGCCCACACGAGGCGATGCCGTCCCGGCAGGTCACCGGTGGCGATCCGGTCCCGGAGCAGCCCTGCGGCATCGCACAGGAGGTCGAGTCCCTTCTGCGGAGCGAGGCGCGCGACCGTGACGAGCAGCGCGGCGGCCGGATCCAGCCCGAGGTCGGCCCGCACCGCGGGGGCCGCGCGTCGGATCGGCGGTCGGGGGGGCGCCGGCACGAGCGCCCGTTCGGCGCGGCGTGCGCCGCGCGCACGTGCGCGCTCGACGAGGTCGCCGGAGACTCCGAGGATGACGTCGGCGCGACGTGCGACCACCCGCTCGAGGGCGGCCGACACCATCCGGATCCCACGGCCACCGACGGGCAGGTTGTGCAGCGTCACGACGACCCGGGGTCGCTCTGCCGGTCGGAGGCCTGCGACGGCAAGGACGACCGCGGCGCCTGCGCGAAGGCCGTGCGCATGCACGACGTCGGCCCGCGCCGTCAGCACGCGGAGCCGCCGCGCGACCTCGACGTCTCGCGGGCCGGGTCGGGCCCCCAACGGGATGGCTCGAAAGGGCATCCGGCCGTCGGCCGGCGCGACCAGGCGGTGAACCGACGCAGGCCCGGCGATCGTGACGACCAGGTCCGGA
>DATKTF010000329.1:0-2987 GCA_035531255.1 Cellulomonadaceae bacterium | reverse complement strand
GAGCACGATCGCCTGGTGCCCGCGCGCGGCGAGCATGGTGACGAGGGTCTCCAGGTGTGCGGTGCGCCGGGTCAGGACCAGGCAGTTGCGCCGACGGCCCAGCGCTTCGCACACGTCGTCGACGATCGCCCGGTTGCGGGCGTCGTCGGCGATCATGGCGTGGTAGATCTCGGCCATGCCTCCGGGTGCGGTGGGATCGGCTGTGCCGTCGTAGCGGAATGGTGTCTGGTGCACGCGGAGCTCGCGTCGTGGCCCCGAGAGGTCGGCTGCCATCTCGTCCAGTGTGCCCGTGTCGGTGTCGGCGACGGTGTGGCGAATGGGACCGAGCTGCCACCGGACGAGGTCCTCGAGGCCGTCGCGTCGACGCGGTGTTGCGGTCAGGCCGAGCCAGAGCTGCGCGCGGATCCGTTTGACGCTGTGGTCGTAGGCGCCGGCTGCAAGGTGGTGGCACTCGTCGACGATCACCTGACCGTAGCCGCTGGTCAGCTCCTCGATGTCGTCGCGTCGGGCGAGGGTGGGCAGCATGGCGATGTCCACCTGGCCGGTGAGCTTGGTCCTCCCGCCTCCGACCTGCCCGGGCTTGGTGCCGAGCAGCTCTGCGATCTGGGTGCGCCACTGATCGGCCAGGGCTTTGCGGTCGACGAGCACCAAGGTGGACACGGCGCGTTCGGCGATGATCGCGCACGCCATCACCGTCTTGCCCGCTCCTGGTGGTGCGACGAGGATCCCGTCGTCGTGGGCGAGCATGGCGTTCACGGCCCGGATCTGCGGCTCGTGGAGCCTCGCGTCGAACGTGGCATCGATCTCGTTCCCGCAGTCGCGCATGTCCGTGAACTCGAGGCGCGATCCTGCGCCGTTCACGATGGTCGCGACCAGGTGCCGTAGGGCGCGGGGGAGCACGAGGTCGCCGTCGAGGGTCATGTCGTAGCCGCGGACGAATCGGGGGGTGTCCCAGGTGGACTTGCGTAGTCGTTGCAGCTCGTAGAACTTCGGGTTCGCCATGGACGCGGCGTGCTTGAACGTGGCGAGCGCCGCGGGGGTGAGCTCGGTTGCCCGCAGCGTCAGGCCCGCGGACAGCTCGGCGTGCACCACGGGCGGCAGGTGTGGGTGGACCTTTGTCGCGTGGGGTCGGGCGAGAGACGTCACCTCGGCGCCGACGACGACCTTGGGGGTTGTGCGCGCGATGCGCTTGGCGTCGCCCGGGCTGAGTCGGTCCACGGTGGACAGGAATGCCCACTGGTCGTCCCACGGTTCGAGTGTGGCAAGGTCCAAGAAGACGGACAGGCCGTCCTTGCGACGTCCGCCGTGCAGGGGCGCGGCGATGAGGTTGCCCATGCCACCGTCGGGTAGGACGTCCTGGCTGGGGAAGAGCCGGTCATAGGACCGCAGGTCCATGTCTCCGCGCAGCGAGATTGCTTCGCGCAGGAGTGCGGTGCCCAGGGCGCGAGCGATAGCGGCGGGGATGGGGTCCGTGAAGAACACCCAGGTGTGGGCACCGCGGCCCGATTGGGAGATCTCGAGCGCAGCCGGGACACCGGCCGCCCGTGCGGCCTTCACGTACGCGAGAGCGTCGAGCATCGCGCCGGCGCCGTCGAAGTCCGCGGCGACGAAGGAGGAGGTGTTGTCGGGTCGCAGTGGGTACAGGCCGACGAACACCTCGCCGACCAGGTGCGCGGTGACGACCTCGTCGGTGAGCGGAAGGTGGGTGACGGAGGAGCGATCCATCCCCTTGCGCCACCCGCCGGCAACGGCGGGCATCCAGCCTGCCTTGCCGGCCCGCGGGTTCTCCCATCGCACCGCGTAGACGTCGGTACGGGCGCGGAACAGGCTTCGGTACAGCGCGAGCTTGTCTGCCGAGGACGACCCGATGGTGACCAGTCCAGGCGGGGCGAGCGGCGCAGCGGGCTGCTCGGCAGGGGGCACCGTGTCGCCACGGAGGTCGAGCAGGCGCGCCAAGCGCGCGTTCTCCGCACGCAGCGTGTCCAGCTCGCGGCGAAGGCGTTCGATGTCGTTGAGCTCGCCGCCGGGCATGACCGCATCGTCCCATGGCCAGATCCGGGGAACAGGCTGTGACCGCTCCGCGCGGGACGTCCAGCTTGTGGCGAGGGGCGGAGCGCTGGAATGGCCGATGTCGCGCAGGCAACCGCCATGAAGCGCTGAACGTATGTGGATAGATTCCTTGCACTGATGGTAGTTGTCTGTGAGGATTATATCCATGTCGACGGCCCTGGACGTGTTGCCTGACACCTTCACGACCGCGACGGCACGTGGGCGCGGTGTGCACCCGCGTGACCTGTACGCCTGGCGAGACGCCGGTGCGGTGGTCGAGCTGTCGCGCGGGGTGTTCCGGCGCGCCGACGCCGCGGCGCCGTCGTGGCCGGACCTTCTTGCGGTCGCCTACCGGGCGCCACGCGCGATCGTGTGCTGTGTCTCGGCAGCCGCGGTGCATGGACTGACGGACGAGCTCCCGCGCGCGGTGCAGATCGCCGTGGCGGCACGTTCGCACCCGCCGCGAATCGAGTACCCGCCGACGTCGGTGTTCCGGTTCGAAGAGGCGACCTTTGAGATCGGGGTGTCGCAAGTGGATGCGGCGCCCGGCGAACCGGTACGCATCTACGACCCGGCACGCACGGTCGTGGACCTGATCCGCCTGCGTCACCGCCTGGGGGAACCGATCGCCTTCGGGACCCTGAACCGGTACCTGCGCGTGCCCGGGGCTCGCCCGGACCTGCTGCTCGAGTACGCCGGACGCCTGGACGCGTCCGGTCCGGTCGCCCGCGCGCTCGATGTGGCGAACGCCTCATGACACGACCAACCCGAGGTGACGGTCCGGGACGGGCGTACCCGGACCTGCAGAACCGGGCGCGCCGCGAGGGCCGCGGCACCCAGGAGCTGTTGACGTTGTACGTCGTCGAGCGCTGGCTCGCGCGGCTCGCCGACTCGCGGTACGCGCAGGACTTCATCCTCAAGGGCGGCATGCTGCTGGC
>DATKTF010000328.1:0-2243 GCA_035531255.1 Cellulomonadaceae bacterium | reverse complement strand
CACCCCATGGCGCGATCAGACTTGTCAGGTTCGCGTCCTCTTGGCGGACTGGCCGAGGGTGCTGTGTCACGCGACGGCCGGACCCCACGCTGGTTGACGGCGTCGGCCAACTGGCGTTTCGTAGCGAGTCTGCCATCGGCGGCTCTGAATGCTCTGTCGAGGACGCTCCCGAGATGCCCATAGCCGTCCCCACGAGTCGTCGTGGTAGCAGACGCAATCTGGCGGGGAGCGTCGTGTCGGACCTCGCTGCGGCCGCGGCGCACGGTTGAGTCACCGTACGACAGGGTGGGCGGACGGCCGGGTCGCCGCCGGGGCCGAGGTGGTCGCCGGCTACGAGCACCCGTTCGTCGGGAGGTGGGGGGCGGTCACCGCGGCCGCGCTCGGTGACGGGCGAATCACGACGGTCGGCACGGCGCCCGATGCCGAGCTCGCGCATGCGGTCGCGACCGATTCGGTGACCCTGAACTCGGCGACCTCGGGTGCCGGTCGACGGCTGCGGTTCCTGCACAACGGGTCCTGCAAGTCCGTCGTCGTCGCGGTCTAGGTCGCCGTGCGGGACGCGCTGTCCGACGAGGTCGTCGAGCGCAACCACCAGGTCCCGCTCGGGCCGTGGGACGTCCGCATCCTGATCGAGGAGTGAGAGCGGGCGCCCGGCGGGCGCGAGGCGTGACGCGGTAGCCTGCGGGGTCCTCGCGCTCGCGCTCGCGCTCGCGCTCGCGGTCGCGGTCGAGCCGGGGCGAAGCACGAGCAGGGTGGCTCAGACCGGTCCGCAGGCGCCGGTCCCGAGGTGCTCGTCGATCATCGCGCGGATGCGTGGCACTGCGTCGACCAGGGTGGCGAGCGGGGTCCGGAACGTCAGGCCGCTGATGCTCACGGCTCCCGTCGGCACCGCACTGCCGTTGAGGTGCACCGGGATCGCGACACAGTTGACGGCGGCCTCGTTCTCCTGGTCGTCGATCGCGTAGCCGCGCTCGCGGCTGCGCACCAGGTCCTCGAAGAGTGCCGGGACCGTGGTCAGGGTGCGCGGGGTGCGCCGCTCGAGCGCGGTGGTGCCGAGCCAGCGGCGCAGGGCGGCCTCGCTCGTGATCGACCAGCTGAGGAGTGCTTTGCCGACGGCCGTGCGGTATGCGGGGTTGCGACCACCGATCGTCGAGGTCAGGCGGATCGCCCCCGCGGGCGGGTCGACCTTGGCGCGGTAGACCACGTCGGTCCCCTGCAGCACGGCATAGTGCGCGGTCTCCCCGAACTCGTCGGCGAGGGCGCGCAGCAGGGGCTCGACACGTGTCGCGTCGGGCCGTGCCTCGTGGTTCCGGAACGCGAGCCGGAGGAACTCGTCGCCCAGGATGTACCGACCTCGTCCGATCTGGTCGGCCAGCCCGGCCTTGCGCAGGGACACGAGGGCACGGTGGATCGTGGGCTTGGTGCCGTGGAGGGTCTGGGCGAGCTCGTCGAGCGTGACCCCGTCAGGATGGCCGGCGAGCTCGACCAGAACCGCGAGCACGCGGTCCGCCCCGACGAGGCGCTCGTCGTCGCGGAGCGGCGGGTCGGAGGCCGTCGGCTCCTGTCGGGTCGTCATGCGCGTGGGTCGACGTGGACCTTGGGCCCCGGGCCGGCGTCGACGCCGCGGTGCCCGTCGAGACGGTCCGGCACGTCCTCGAGCGCGGCGACCTCGCTGACGATCGCGTCGGGCACGACGCCACCCGAGGCGAACTCCGCGATCGCGCCGGCCAGTCCCGGAGACGCCGAGAGGATGCCGACGGCGGTCACGTCCTTGAGCGCCAGGTCACGTGTGTCGACGAGGCTCGGCGTTCCGGACAGGCCGACCAGGACCATGCGACCGTGCGGCTTGACCAGCCGTGAGGCGAGCGCCGGCCCGTCGGAGAGACTCGTCGCGTCGATGACGGCGTCGAAGGTGTCCGCGTCGGCCTCGCCGAGGGAGTCGAAGGTCCGCACGTGCGGCACGCCGAGCTGCTGCGCCAGCTCCAGGGAGCGCGGACGCTTCCCCGCGACGTGCACCTCGATCCCGTGCGCCAGGGCGAGCTGGGCGGCCAGGAGACCGATCGTCCCCGAGCCGAGGACGAGCAGGCGTTCGCCCGCGCTCAGGTCGGCGGCCCAGACCGCTCGCAGGGAGTTGCCCGCCGGCTCGACGAGAGCGGCCGATGTGACGCTGACGTTCTCCGGGACCACGTGGGCGAACCGCGTCGGCACGAGCGTCTGCTCGGCGAGCGCGCCGGGCCACCCGT
>DATKTF010000327.1:0-2716 GCA_035531255.1 Cellulomonadaceae bacterium | reverse complement strand
TGGATGTAACTCTCGTACAGCACGCCGAGCAGGATGTAGACGGTGATGATCGCCGCGAGGATCAAGAACGGCGTGTGGACGAGCGACGCCCGGAACGCCTGCGCGGTCCCCTGGAACGCCGTCTGGATGCTCGCCGGCAACCCGAGCTCGCCCCTCGCCTTGTCGATCGCCTGAACCGCCCCCCCGAGCGACGCGTCGGACGCGAGGTTGAAGGAGACGGTCACGACGGGGAACTGGCCCTGGTGGTTGATGGCGAGCGGGGCGTTGGTCGTCTCGACCGTCGTGAACGCGGCCAGCGGCACCGAGCCTCCGCCTGCCGAGCGGAGGAAGACGTTGCCGAGCTGCACGGGGCCCTGCTGGAACGCCGGCTGCGCCTCGAGCACCACGCGGTACTGGTTCAGCTCCGTGAACATGGTCGAGATCTGGCGCTGGCCGAACGAGTCGTAGAGGGCGTTGTCGAGGTCGAGCGGGGTGATGCCCAGGCGGGACGCGGTGGTCCGGTCGAGGGTCAGGCGTGCTTCCAGTCCGGCGCTCTGCTGGTCGGACGCAACGTCGCGGAGCTCGGGGAGCTGATGCAGGCGGTCGACGAAGCGGGGGGCCCACTGTGCCAGCTCGCGGCCGTCCGGGTCCTCGAGGCTGTACTGGTACTGCGTGCGGCTGACGCGATCTTCAACCGTGAGGTCCTGGACCGGTTGCATGAACAGCGTGATGCCCTCCACCTTCGCGAGCTCGGGTTGCAGCCGGCGGATGATCTCGCTGGCGCTCGCCCCGCGCTGAGCCAACGGCTTCAAGTTGATCTGGATGCGGCCGCTGTTCATCGTCGTGTTGGTGCCGTCGATGCCGATGAACGACGAGAGGCTCTGCACGGCGGGGTCCTTGAGGATCGCGCCGGCGAGCGCCCGCTGGCGGTCGGCCATCGCCGGGAACGAGATGGTCTGCGAGGCCTCCGAGATCCCGAGGATCACGCCCGTGTCCTGCACCGGGAAGAACCCCTTGGGGATGACGACGTAGAGCAGGACCGTCGAGACCAGTGTCACCACGGCGACGAGCAGCGTTGCCGGCTGGTGCTTGAGCACCCACGTGAGCGTCCGGCCGTAGAACGCGATCACGGCGTCCCACGCGCGCTGCGAGCTGCGGTAGAACTTGCTCTGTTCCTCCTCCCGCTTCAGGTGCAGCAGCTTGGCGGACATCATCGGCGTCAGCGTCAGCGAAACCGCGGCGGAGATCAGGATCGTCACCGAAAGGGTCACGGCGAACTCGCGGAACAGGCGGCCGACGATGTCGCCCATGAACAGGAGCGGGATGAGGACCGCGATCAGCGACACGGTCAACGACAGGATGGTGAAGCCGATTTGCGCCGATCCCTTGAGCGCCGCTTCGAGGGGTGGCACTCCTTCCTCGATGTACCGCGTGATGTTCTCGATCATCACGATGGCGTCGTCGACCACGAAACCCGTCGAGATCGTCAGCGCCATGAGGGTGAGGTTGTTGAGGCTGTAGCCGAGCAGGTACATGACGCCGAAGGTGCCCACCAGCGAGAGTGGCACCGCCACACTCGGGATCACCGTGCCCGCGGTCGTGCGCAGGAAGAGAAAGATCACCATCACCACGAGGCCGATGGTGAGCAGCAGCTCGAACTCGACGTCGTGGACCGAGGCGCGGATCGTCGTCGTGCGGTCGGTGAGGATCGAGACCTTGATCGCCGAAGGCAACGAGGCGCGGAGCTGCGGCAGCAGCGTCTTGATCCGGTCGACGACCGCGATGATGTTGGCGCCGGGCTGGCGCTGGATGTTGAGGATGACCGCCGGCGTCTGGTTCACCCAAGCCGCCTGCCTGACGTTCTCCGTGTCGTCGATCACGTTGGCGACGTCGGAGAGCCGCACTGGCGCGCCGTTGCGGTAGGCGACGATCAGCGGACGGTACTGGGCGGAGGACAGCAGCTGGTCGTTGGCCCAGATCGAGTACGACTGACTCTTCCCGTCGAACGCCCCTTTGGCCTGGTTGACGTTCGTCTGCGCGATCGCCGTGCGGATGTCCTCCATCGTCAGCCCGTACGAGGAGAGCGCGGTCGGGTTCACCTGCACGCGCACCGCCGGCTTCTGGCCGCCGCTGATGCTCACCAGGCCGACGCCCGGGAGCTGCGCGATCTTCTGCGCGAACCTCGTGTCGGCGAAGTCCTCGACCTTGGGCAGCGGCAGCGTGTCGGACGTGAGCGCGAGCGTCAGGACCGGCGCATCGGCGGGGTTGATCTTGCTGTAGATCGGCGGGTTCGGCAGGTCGCTCGGGAGGTAGGTCCCCGCCGCGTTGATCGCCGCCTGCACCTCCTGCTCGGCAACGTCGATGTTGAGGTCCAACACGAACTGCAGCGTGATCAGCGAGCTCCCCGCCGAGCTCGACGACGTCATCTGGTTGAGCCCCGGCATCTGCCCGAACTGACGCTCGAGCGGAGCGGTGACCGCCGACGCCATCACGTCGGGGCTCGCGCCCGGGTAGAACGTCACGATCTGGATCGTCGGGTAGTCGACCTGGGGCAGCGCCGAAACCGGGAGTAGCTTGAACCCGATGGCGCCGGCGATCAGGATCGCCGCCATCAACAGCGACGTGGCGATCGGCCGCAGGATGAACGGGCGTGAGGGGTTCATGAGTTCTGCTGCCGGGCGCCGTTCGGCTTTGCCAGGGCGACGAGCGTTCCGGGCTGGAGTTTGTCCGCACCGTC
>DATKTF010000326.1:0-4826 GCA_035531255.1 Cellulomonadaceae bacterium | reverse complement strand
GAGGCGTGTCGCGGTGTTCCCCACGCGGTGCTGGAGGTGCACGGACGTGACCCGCAGCGGCGTCCCGCCCTGGAGCGTCACGGTCGCCGAGACCGCCGACCTCTTCTGGGGGCCTTCGCCGTACGGGAGCGTCGTGGTCGTGACGTCGGACAGGGCGGACCGGGACAGGATGACGTTCCCGAACTGACGGTCGGCAGCCGGGACGAACACCATCTGCATGCCCAGCCGGTGGGACAACCAGGTGCCCATGTCGGCGCCGCCACCCATGACCCAACCGCGCGAGACCTCTTGCAGCGTGACGACGTCCGGGTGCTGCGCCTCGATCGTCCGGGCGATCAGGTCGAGATCCACCGACGTGTCGGGTGAGACCCCGTAGTGCAGGTTCCAGTCGAGGAGTCGGACCGAGGCGCCTGCGGTCGTGGCCGGCACGAGCTCGGCGGGTGCGCAGACCCAGAGGCCGGCCACCGCCAGCGCGACCGACGGGAGCACCAGGAGGCGGAGCGGGTTGATGGTGACCGGGACCCGGTCCGGTCTGATGGTGCCGGAGCCGGAGGGCGCCCCCGCCGGTCCGGTTGCGAGGCCGCCCGGCGGTGCCGGGGTGCGCAGCCGGAGCCCGGCACCGGCGACGGTGACCGCGGCCGCGACGACGACCCAGGAGTTCGGGAAGCCGAGCGGGACGTCGTAGTCGAGCTGATACCCGAGGAGCGGAAGGATCGTCCCGAGACCGATCACGCCGCTCACCATCGCGGTGCGGGAGAGCGTCGGCGGTGCCGATCGGCGGCTTCCCAGAGCGGTCGCGAGGGCGACGGCCGCGGTGGCTTGGGCGATCGCCAGGCAGATGAGCACCACGGGGCCGTGCGACCAGAAGGAACCGGCGATCGCGACCGGGAGAAGGACCGAGCTCGCGAGACGGAACCCTGCGGTGAGCCGGTTCGGCGAGAGCAGGAGGAGGAACCCGACCGCGGCCATGACGACCAGGGCGCCGCCGGCCCAGGGGAGCCGGGTGCCGTCCTGGGAGGACGCGAACGCGGGGTTCGCCAGGATCATCGTCGCGAGGGCGAGATACGGACCGAGCACCCACAGCCGCCGCGGGCGACCACCGACGACCTCGGTGCTGACCAGACGTGCGAGCAGGACCGCGCCGACCACGAGGACCGCCGTCACCGTCCAGCCGAGAGGGGTGTGACGCCAGTAGGCGTCCCACGTCCCGAGCGCCAGCTGGAGGCCGACGCTCGTCCCGATCCCGAGCGTCAGGCCGAGGGCGGCCTGGTGCCCGCCGTTGGGGCGTGCTGCGACGAACGCCACCGTGAGCGTCAGGACGGCGACGGCGAGCGCCGCGGCGGTCAGCCCGAGACCGAACCGGGGCGCTCCGTCGAGCGCCTGGACCACGAGCCGCAGCACGCCGAGAGCGCCGGTGCCGGCGAGCACGACGCGACCGGACGGGAACCCGGACGTCCGGCCCGTGACGGACCGCGATCCGGCCGCGACGAGGAGAAGTGTCGCCAGGAGCCCGGCCGCCACGTAGGTCACGACCGCGGTCGACGCCGCGGGCAGCGCCCCCGACGCGAAGGCCCGGTCGAGCAGGGCGCCGCTGGAACGCACCAGCTCGAGGGTCAGCGTCGTGACGACGGCCACGAGAGCGAGTCGCGTCGCGACGCCACGGTCCGGCGGGCTCGTCAGGTCGATCGCGTCAGTGCTCACGGCCGTCACGCTACCGCTCAGGCGAGCAGTCCCTCGCTGATGAACGCGCCGTCGGGGCGGGCGAGATGGGCGTCGTGCGGTTCCGCACGGAGTGCGATCGATCAGCTCGGTCCACCGCGCTGCGACGCCGTCACCTCGCCCCGCCCGCGTGGACCGCGACAGCCGTGCTCGGCTGTCGTGGGTGCGGTGCGGAGAACCAGACGGATCGGACGAACGTCGTCAGCACCGGGGCGACGTACGCGACCCAGGTGACGGCCTGGAGCCAGCTGGTCTCGGCCGTGAAGTTCAGGACCCCTGCGAGCAGCGAGCCATACCAGCTCGCTGCGGGCACGACCGCCGACGCGTCGAACGCGAGCGCGTGCTCGCCGGGCAGCAGGCCCGCCTCCTGGAGGTCGTGCACGCCGTACGCGAGGACGCCGGCCGCGACGACGACGAGGAAGACCCCGGTCCACGCGAAGAAGACCCGGAGGTCGAGCCGGAGGGCGCCACGGTAGATGAGCCACCCGAGGACGAGAGCCGTGGCCAGCCCGAGGGTTGCGCCGAGCAGGGGCTCGGAGGTCGAGCCGGTCGCCGATGCCGCGGCCCAGAGGAACAGTGCTGTCTCGAGTCCTTCGCGCCCGACCGCGAGCAACGCGACGATCAGCACCGCGACCGGTCCCGCGGCGAGCGCGCCGTCGAGCCGGTGCTGGAGGTCCGTCCGGAGGTGACGTGCCGTGCGACCCATCCAGAAGATCATCCAGGTGACCAGGGCGACGGCGGCGATCGAGAGGATCCCGCCGATCGCCGCCCGAGTGGTGGAGCCGAGGTCGCGTGGTCCGAACGTCAGCAGTGCGCCGAACCCGAGCGAGACGAGCAGGGCAGCGCCGACGCCGACCCGGAGGAACGGGAGGCTGCTCCGTCGGTCGCTCTTGACGAGGTAGGCGACGAGGATCCCGATGACGAGGGCGGCTTCCAGGCCTTCGCGCAGGCCGATGAGGTAGGTGGCGAGCATCGCAGCTTCCGTTGGTGGACGACGGGGGCTCGGCTCTCCCTCGTCCATCCCGCCAAGGGGGAGGTCAAAAAGGAAGGTGAGCCTTACCTAATAAGCGCACCCTACAACGTGAGTGAACGTCGATGAACAGGCGGCGATGGCGCGTCGTGTGATGCCGAACACCCGCGCAGCGCTCACCGGGCGGGGTCGCTGTGCTCCTGAGCGCGCCCGGTGTCGTGTCCCGTCGTGTCGAGCGTCTCGAGCAGTCCGGGCCACGCCGCCGCGAACGCCGGGAGCAGGGTCAGGCGGGCCACGTCGTCCCGACCGATCCAGGCGATCTCGAGGCTCTCGGCGTCCGTCGGTCGCGGCGTCACCGGGCCCGCGACCTCGGCGAGCACCGTCGTGTAGCGCCAACGGCCGTGGTCGAGAACGTGCTCGCCGACCACGCGCACGGCAGCCGGGTCGATGCCCGCCTCCTCGGCGGCCTCGCGCAGAGCGGCCTGGAGCACGGTCTCGTCGGGACCGCGCGCACCGCCCGGGATGCCCCACGTCCCGCCCTGGTCGCTCCACAGGGCCCGGTGCTGCAGCACCACGGCCTCGACCGCTCCTGAGGGTTCGCGCCGCGCGAGAAGCAGGCCGGCAGCACCGTGGAGGCCCCAGTGCCGTCGACCGCACGCGCACGCCACCCACCCGTCTCCCGGGTGCGGAGGGCGCATCGGCGGACGGGGGGCGGAGGCGAGGTCACCGTCCTGGGAACGTGGCATGGCACGAGCCTGCCATGGTCGCCGCCGACTCCCCAGGGGGTCGACGAAGGTGATCGGGTGTCGGCGACGCCCGAGGCGCCGAGAGAGCTCGGACGGTCTCAGGTGCCGCGTGGCCCGCGTCAGTCGAGGATCTCGCAGATGGTCGTGCCGGCGCTGATGCTCGCTCCGACAGCGGCGGCGAGCCCCCGTACCGTGCCGGAGCGGTGGGCGAGCAGCGGCTGCTCCATCTTCATCGCCTCGAGCACGACCACGAGGTCGCCCTCGATCACGGCGGCACCGTCCTCGACGGCGACCTTCACGATGGTCCCCTGCATCGGGGACATCAGCCCCGTGCCATGGGACGTGCTCAGGCGCGTGGTCGTTCGGCGCACAGGTCGGCGCGCCACGACGCCCGTGCGACCGCGCCCGCCACCGAGCGCGAGACCGGCCGGTATCACGACCTCGAGCCGCTTTCCCCCGACCTCGACGACCACGCGCTCCATCGCGCCCGGCTCCTCGGAGGCCGAGCTGCCCGACGTCGTGTCGGCGGTCAGCGAGGCGAGCTGGTCGGCGAACTCCGTCTCGATCCAGAGCGTGTGCACGCGGAAGGGCTCGTCCGGGTCGGCCGGGACGAACGCCTCGTGGTCGATCACCGCCCGGTGGAACGGGACGACGGTCGGGATCCCGGACACCTCGAGCTCGGCCAGTGCGCGTCGAGCCCGTTCTGCGGCCTGAGTGCGCGTCGCGCCCGTGACGACGAGCTTGGCGATCATGGAGTCGAACGCACCGGACACCGTGTCGCCCTCGACGACTCCCGAGTCCACCCGGACGCCGGGTCCCGAGGGCAGGTTCAGGGTGGTGATCCGTCCCGGTGCGGGCAGGAACCCGGCGGAGGGGTCCTCGCCGTTGATCCGGAACTCGAAGGAGTGACCACGCGTCTCCACATGGTCGTAGCCGAGGCGCTCACCCGACGCGATGCGGAGCTGCTCACGGACGAGGTCGATACCACTGACCTCCTCGGTGACCGGGTGCTCGACCTGGAGCCGGGTGTTGACCTCGAGGAACGAGATCGTGCCGTCGGAGCCCACGAGGAACTCGCACGTCCCGGCGCCGACATAGCCGGCCTCGCGCAGGATCGCGACCGACGACGCGACGAGCTCGGCGTTCTGCGCCTCCGAGAGGAACGGTGCGGGCGCCTCCTCCACGAGCTTCTGATGGCGCCGTTGCAGAGAGCAGTCGCGCGTCGACACCACGACCACGGTGCCGTGCGCGTCCGCGAGGCACTGGGTCTCGACGTGCCGCGGCCGGTCGAGGTACCTCTCGACGAAGCACTCACCCCGGCCGAACGCCGCGACCGCCTCGCGAACGGCCGAGTCGAACTGTGCGTCGATCTCCTCGACCGTGCGCGCCAC
>DATKTF010000325.1:0-3852 GCA_035531255.1 Cellulomonadaceae bacterium | reverse complement strand
CGGTCGCGGGCGCCAATGCGCACGGAACGTCGACCCCGCTCGTCACGCTCCCGGTCAGGAGGTGCACGCCGACCGGCAACGCGACCGTCGCCCGGACGTCGGACGCGTCCGAACCGCCCACGTTGTGCCACGGGATCGTGGCGGTCACCGTCGCGCCGACGACGACCGGCACCGGCGCGACCTCGGAGATATCGATCTCGCCGGGCGACGGGACCGCCGTGAGGACCACCTCACCGACGCTCGGCGAGGTCGACCCGGTCCAGGTCAACGCGTAACCGATGGGCAGCGTGGGTGTCTCGGCAGCAAGCACCTGGGTGTCCACGACGGCGGTCAGGGTCAGCGCCGACGTGACGGCGTCCGGTGCGAGCGACGAGTACGAGCACGT
Organism: Cellulomonadaceae bacterium; assembly: GCA_035531255.1. Taxonomy (GTDB): domain Bacteria; phylum Actinomycetota; class Actinomycetes; order Actinomycetales; family Cellulomonadaceae; genus JAJDFX01. Next base: position 3,467 of record DATKTF010000325.1, on the reverse strand, counting down.
CAGGGACGAGGCGCCGTGAGTCACCGGGGCCTGGTCGGGGACGCACGTCCACCCGCCGCCGGCCGCTACGTCGGGGCCGAGCGACAGCCCGTCGGGGACCGCGAGCGCGAGCGAGAGCGCAGCAGCCGTCTGGCCGCCGACGTTGGACACCGTCCACGTCAGGATGTGCGGCTCGGCTGCCGTGACGTCCTGCGCCGACGGAGCCGTCACGACGAGGCTCGCGGGCATCGACGCTACGTGCGCCGGCACGAGGAGCCGCGTCGGGGTGATCCCGGAGCCGCTGATGTCGAGCGCGACAGTCCCGTCGCCGCCGGCCGTCTTCACCACGTCGAGCGTCACGCTCAGGTGGGTGACCTGCCCGCCCGGCAGCTCAGGGAGCCGGCACGTCACCACGCTGGGATCGGTCGCGCTCGTCACGCACGTCCACGCGGCCGCGGTCACGGTGCCGAAGCGGACCGACCGCCCGACGCCTCCGACGATCACGGCGCCCTGCTGCACCGGCGCCACGGAGACCCCTGGCGGAAGGGTCAGGACCGCGACGAGGTCCGTCGCGGACGCCTGACCGGTGTTCTCCAGCCCGATGCTCACCGACTGCGTGGTACCGGCCGAGAGCTGGACCGCCAGCTGTGAGGACGCCACCGCGATGCTCGCCGGGGTCAGGACGGGATCCTGGGTCGGGGTCGTCGTCGGAGTGGTCGACGTCGGAGTGGTCGACGTCGGAGTGGTCGACGTCGTCGTCGGGGTCGCGCCGGTGCCGGCAGCCCCGGTGACCGAGGCCGGCACCTGCAGGATCGGTGAGGTGGGCGGTGCGGTCGTCGTCGGCGCGGTCGGCTGCTCCGTGGACGAGGACCCGTCCGTCGGCGTCGTCGCACCCGGGCCCGCAGCACCGGCGGACGGCGCGGCAGCCGAGCCCACCTGGGGCGTTCCGCCCGTGCCGGGCAGCAGCCCGAGCGCGCCGGCGGTGACCAACCCACCGACCACGATCACGCCGGCGACAGCCGCCGCGATCGCACCTCCGGACAGCGAGCCGAAGAAGGCGAGCAGGCCCCCGCCAGCGGCAGCAGACCCGGACGCGATGCCTCCCGAGGCCGAGGCCCCCGCTCCGACGAGCGCGCCCGTCGAGGCTGCAGCGGTTGCCGCGCCGCCCGCGGCGGCCGTGCCTGCCGCTGCGGTCCCGGACGCGGCGGTTCCCCCCTCCGCTGCAGCACCGGCGGCGCCGTTCCCAGCAGCACCGCCACCGGCCGCGCCACCTCCGACCGCACCCGCACCCGCTGCGAGGCCACCCGCGAGCGGGAGCTCATGTGCGAGAGCCGCGAGCCCGGCGAGACCGAGGACGAGCGGCGCGATGATCGTCCGCATGCCGTGGTTGACGTCACCGAGCTCGAGCAGCAGCGCGCGGCAGTCCCCGCACGAGTCGAGGTGCTCCTGCACCTGAGCGGTCTCGCGCCTGGCGAGCCCGCCGCGGACGTACGCGCCGAGCTTGTCCGCGCAGGGCCGGCACGCGTCGGTCGGCGGCGCCTGCAGGTGCTGCTGGAGGTAGGCCTGGCGCAGCCCCTCGCGAGCGCGGTAGGACAGCGCCGCCACGCCGTTGGCGGTCAGGCCGAGCAGCGGAGCGATCTGGGCCGGCGACAGGCTCTCGACCTCGGTGTACCAGAGCACTGCCTGCCAGCGCTCCGGAAGGGTGGCGTAGGCGCGGGACACGACGCTGCGCTCGAACCCGGCCATCGCGGGTTCCTCGGTCGATGCGGCGGCGCCGAGCCCGGACTCGAGGGTCTCGACGTCGTCCGTCGGGGCGACCCGTCGGAGGCCGTCCTTGCGCGTCATCGCCAGACGGCGGACCACCGTGAAGAGGTAGGCGCGGAAGGCGACGTCCGGGCCGCCCCCGTACTGGAACACCGAGAACACCTTGGTGAACGCCTCGGACACCACGTCCTCGGCGTCGGCGATCGACGTGGAGTACTGTCTCGCGACGACGAGCGCGGCCCCGGCGTGACGTTCGTAGAGCGCGGCAAAGGCAGCGGACTCGCCTCCGCGCGCAGCAGCGATCAGCTCGGCATCCCCGAGCACCTCGCCACCGACGCGAGCGTCGCTGGTCACTGCCGGTGTCTCCTTCGTGCGGGATCTCGTGATCCATCCCGCGTGTCCTGGTCCCCTATGGTCCCCCGAGCGGGTGATTTTCGGAAGTCTGGCCGGTTCTCGCGTCATGCCGGGCGCGTAGCCCGCTCTCATCGCACGTGACCACTTCGGGGCCCGGGACGTCGGCGCGTCCGCCGCAGCTGCGCGAGCAGTGGCGTCTCGAGAGCACCGAGTCGGTCTGGCTCCGACCGGCGGACTGGTATCACCCTGCGGTCGACGCCCTGGTCGAGGCCGTGGAAGAGGGTTCGGTGCCCGTTGCGGTGGCCGAGCGCCTCGGCGAGGTGCGCGCGGCCGACGGGGTCGGGATCAACGAGGCGATCGACGACCTGACGTGCCTGTACCGCTCGCTCGGCAGCGCCGAACCTCCGCTCGCACTGGTCCGGGCACTGTGCGCCGGGTGGGCGTCCGCCCAGGCGTCGACGGTCGTCCTCGGGACGTGCATCGACCCGGAGTCCGGCCTGCCGACGCGCGAGTACCTGATCGTGCGGCTCGGCGAGCTCTACGGTGCCGCTGCGCGCTCAGGCACCACCCCGGCGACCACGCACGGACTGATCCTCGTCGACGTCAGCACGGCCGGTGTCTCGCCCTGGACGCGGATGGCGTGCGCGGCGGCCATCGGAGCGGCGCTCGGGGACGCCTACGGCGACGCCCGTCCGATGGCGTCGCTGGGGGCCGGGTTGTTCGCCGTCGTCGTCGAGCGCGACGAGAACCTGGGCGCGCACACCTCGCTCCTGCACGAGCGGGTTCGCGACCAGGCCGCCCTATTCGACATCTCGGAGCTGATGCGCAACCCTGCGCGCATCTGGATCGAAGGGCTGCCGTCGACGCACGAGGCCGCCACGATGCTCCTCATGCACGCGCGGGGCTGACCCGCCGCTCCTCCCCGATTGCGTGACGGGTGTCCCATGATCCTCTTGGAAACATCGCGGATCGGCAAAGAAATCATCACGGCGAACGTGACATGCTCGTGAGTTCGTCATATCTTCACAGGATGACTACCATCTCCGAGGCCTCCGGACAGACCGATCCGCGCGGAGCACCGGGGCCTCTGCTCGCATCCGGTAGCTGGTCGGACGTCTTCATCCTCGACAACGAGCGCCTGCTCCGCCGCAATCGTCACCACGACGTGAGCGCGCGCGAGGTCGAGCTGCTGCGTCACGTCAGCGACGCCGGCTTCCCCGCTCCGACCCCGTTCGCGGTCGACGGCCCCGACCTCGTCCTCGAACGGCTGCACGGCCCGACGCTCCTGCAGTCGCTGGCCGCCGGGGAGACCCGGCTGAGCACCGGCGCACAGATCCTCGCCGACCTGCACACCCGGCTGCACGCCGTGA
>DATKTF010000324.1:0-15788 GCA_035531255.1 Cellulomonadaceae bacterium | reverse complement strand
CAGCACAGCTGCCAGGTGAAGATGTCGGCGCCGCAGCCCGGGCAGTCCTTGCCGGGCACACGGGTGAACGTGACGCGCGAGCCGGTGTTGAGCAGCCCGATCTGGGCGGGGCTCGACCGTCTGACCGCGGCGGCGTGATGGTCGGCGACCTGGACGCGGCCGTCCTTGGCGTCGTACTTGGTGCCGTCGGGCATGCTGAAGCCGGTGCAGTTCTCCCGCACCTTGAAGGTCTCTGTCATGTGGCTCCCGGGTTGCGGCCGGGCCCCGTGGAGGCGACCCGGCCGCGGCCTGCGTCAGGGGATCAGGAGTACGGCGTGGCCGCCGAGACCTGGAGGCCCTTGAGGATCCCGCAGTATTGCGGGGCAGGGACAAACAGAGTTCCGTACCAGAACGTACTAAACCTAAACGACGCGTCGATGACCGGCCACGCTATGCCGATTAGGTCCTGCACCAGCACGTTCTCCATCACGTTCGCCACGTTCGAGTACGGGTGCGGCAGCGTGTAGGAGTTGATGAACGCGGTGCCCTGGTGGCCCCACGGGTGGACGGTGATCGCGAGCACCGACCGGGTGACCGGGTTGGTGTACTCGGAGATGGCGGCGCCGCCGCGCATCTGGTTGACCTCGCCCTGGTCGATGAACAGCCGGTAGTTCAGCGCCGTGTTGGTGTAGATGTCCTGCGAGAAGCGGACGGCGTCGCCGCCTTCGCAGAGGATCTCGGCCGGGTTGGCCCGGAAGCCCGAGGAGCCGTCCCACATCGCGAGCAGCGCGGCGTCGACGACCTTGTGGTTCAGGGTGTCGCCGACCTTGAGGTTCGTGTAGCCGGCCGCGTACCCGGACGGGTAGACGGACGCGTCGGTGACGGCGTGACCGTCGAGGACCGACATGAGGCCCTCGTACCGGTTCGTGTTGCCGGTGCCCGTGTCGGCCGTCGGAGGCGTCGCCCCCGACGTCGGCAGGGCGCCCTGCAGCGTGTACTTCACGCCGCCGATCCCGGAGGCCGCCAGGTAGTAGGTGCCGGCGGCGGTGCCGGTCGTGACGTACAGGTTGTACTGGGCGACGCCACGGGCCGCGCTGATCGTCACGTCGACGACCTCGCCGCCGGTTCCGACGTTCACGGAAGCGCCCGAGGACGCGACCGTCTCACCGAAGTAGTTCGTGCCGGTGACCTTCACCCAGACGGTGGAGCCGGACACGCCGGTCAGCGCGGTCTCGGAGGCGCCGGCCGCGCGAGCGGCAAGCGTCGGCGTCCCGGGCGTCTGCGCGACGGTGCCGGACGCGTCGAGGAGCTGGTACTCCTCGGCCATCAGCGACTCCTGGATCAGGATGAGGTTCGCGAGCGCAGCCGCGTCCTCGAACCCCTGGCCGGCGAGCTGCGCGAGCAGCGACACCGACTCCGAGATCCCGTAGAACTTGTACGGGATCGACAGATCCGACGCCGCCTGCGACCCGGAGGGCGGCAGGTTCAGCGGCCAGTTGTTCAGCGACCCCGAACCGGTGATCAGCTCGGGGATGGCGGCGTCGAGGATCGACGTGCCGCCGGTCTGCGAGCCGGAGATGCCGGTCAGCACCTTCGCCCTGTGCGACGTGCCCATGCCGGGCACGCGCGGCAGCCGGTTGCGAAGCGGCGCGTACACCGGGTAGATCAGCCGGGACGGCGCGACGAGATCGAACGGCACGAGGCCGCTCGCGAGCGGCGACGTGAGCGTGATGTTCTTCTCGAGCGCCTGCGAGATCGCGTCCGACCACTGCGACGCCATCTGCTGCAGCGCCATGTTCATCGGGGACCGCTCGATCGCCATCTGGAACTGCGACGCGAACGCCGGGTTCCACGCCTTCGTCACCCCGACGGGGTCGGCGATCCCCTGCTTGACCGACTTGAACAGCGCGTTCTCCGCGTGGTCCGCGAATGCGGCCACGTCGGAGGGCGGGAGCTCCCGGCTCGAGGGCGCCCGGTTGAAGCCGGCACCCTTCACCAGCTCCCGCATCTTCGAGTTGACCTCGGAACGGGCGTGCGATGCCCGCTGGTCGTCGATGACCTCTGCCATACCGTCCTTTCGGGACTGCGTCAGTTGGTGGTGGTGGCGGAGTCGGCGCGGAGCTTGATCAGCTCGCCTGCAGCCCAGAGCCGCAACTCCGGGTTGGAGGCCTTCTCGGCCGTCTCCTCGAGGTGACGGATCCGCTGCTCGCCCTCGTCGGGCTCTGGCGCGGCCTGCCGCTCCCTCTCTGTGTCGTCCGGCAGCATCCGTCCCGTGCCCCTCACCGGGGCCCTGTGCGGGTCGGGCTGCCTGGCGAGCTTCTCGACCGTCTCCTCGAGCTCGACGATCCTGTCGTCGCGCTTCTCGAGCTCGGTGCGAAGCTCGCCGATCTCCTCGCGCACGGCCGCGCGCGCGGCCTTCACGAGGTCGGGGTCGACGCCGCGGCTCAGCAGAGCCTGCGTGTCGTCGACCAGTTCGTGTCGTGCGTCGGCGCGGGTGTCGATCACCCGGTCGGACGCGACCTTGCGGGCGCCACCGACGTCGACCGTGGGGCCTGCGGTGCCGACGCCACCCATCGCGCACAGCTCCGGGTACATGCCTGCGAGCGAGTCGTGGACGGCCAGCATCGTCGCGGCCGCGTCCTGGCGGCCTGCGATGTCGAGGACCGCCTGGGCGGACTCGCCGGGCGTGAACCCGCGCGCGCTCTTGCCGGTCGGCTCCTCCGTCTGGCGGCCGTCGTCGATGTAGCCGCGCTCGAACTCGTCGGGGTCGAGGGAGCGGCCGTTGTGCGGCGTCTTGTTGCCCGACGGTGCCGTCTCCGCCTGCCTGCCGGAGCCGAGCCACGGGCGACGGAACGAGCCGGGCTCGCGCGGCGCCTCGAGCGCCGGGCCACCGCCGGGGTTCGCGTCCATGAACGACTTGTGCAGCGACGCGTGCGCGTCCGCGAGCATCATCCCGACCGACGCGTTGTCCTCCATCTGCTCGGACGCGAGGAACGTCGCGAGGCTCGAGTACGCCTTCGCGATCTCCGCGAGGTCGTGCGCCTCCACGCCGGTGCCGGCGTCCTCCTGGCATTCGGCGGCGAGCATCCGGTAGATCAGCTGCAGCGTCGTCGGGCCGAGCACCGAGGAGACACCGTCCTTCTCCAGCTGCGGGTAGTGGTCGGCGACGGCAGCCCAGCCGTAGCAGGGGCAGAGGGCGTCGTGGATGCGCTTCTGCGCGTACGAGGCCTCTTTCGCGCAGTGCTCGTCCTTCTCGTCGTCGTCGGGCTTCGCGTCGTCCGGCTTGTCGTCGTCGGGATCGTCGTCGTCGGCGCCGCCCTTGGTGAGGTCGGCGGACACGGCGGCGGTCACGTCGGCGTCAGCGACCTTCTCGAGCGCGGTCATGGCGGTGCGCATCTCCTCGACGCCGCCGGTCTCCTCGAGCACACCGTCGGGCGCGCGCTTCAGCACGGCCGCCTTGCACGTCGGGTTCGCGGGCCGGTCGACGAGCGACACCTCGGCGAAGTAGCCGCCGACGACACGGCCGTTCGGCGCCTTGCTGTCGCGGATGATGCGGGCGTCGCCGATCCCGACCGAGTAGCCCTGGTAGGTGCCGTCGAGCGCGAGCTTCATCGCGACCGGCTCGCTGATCCTGGCCTTCAGCCACTGGCCGTCCGGCTCCTCCGACAGCTCGACGCCCTTGCCGGCGGGCGGCATGTTGCGGCTATGCATCTGTCGAACATTGGCCCAGTCCCTCATCCACTTCTGGAGGCCGTCGCGGGCGAAGTCGGGGTCGACGATCTGGCCGTCCAAGTCGATCTCGCCGCCGGTCGCCTTGCCGTACGTGTAGACGGCCAGGCCGTCCTCGCTCTTCTCGACCTTCGTGATCGGGACGAACAGCGTGAGTTCGCCGTCGCGGGTCTCCTCGGTGGTCTTCGGCATATCCCTCCTCGGGGCTATGTGATGTCGGGGCAGCGCGAAGCGGACGTCCGGTTGCGGCGTCTCATGCGCTGGCGTCTTGGTGTGGAAGTCGCCTCTAAAGAGGCGTACGATTGGAGGCGTGAGCCTTCGCGACTACCCGCCCGGAATGAGCTACGTCGTTGGCGAAGGGCCGATCGACAGCGTCTACGAGGACGTTCTCTTCCTCGCGGAGTGCGGCAAGATCGACCTGATGCGGAGCGCCTTGTCCGAGGCATCCCGAAGGCACTACGAGACGGCGCTTGCGCTGCAGCGGGCGACTACTCCCAGACGACGCCTCATCGACCGGATCCTTGGCCTTCGGCTCGCCGGGGTGCCGGCGACAGCGCCCGTCTTCCACCTGAAGGAAGCGGCTCGTCGGGAGCGAGAAGAGAGCGGTCAAGGCATCACCTAGAAGTTGCCGAGGCAGCCGTGCGAGTTGGTCGGGTCGACGTGGCCGACCGCGGGCGTGTGGTGGCACTGCCGGTAGTTGCGCGGCCACAGCTCGAGCTGCGACCACCCGTCGAGGCTGCACCAGTGCCGCTGCGGATGCTTCGGCCCTTTGCGCTGCCCGACGCGCTCCCACAGGTCAGGGAACTCGACGGTCAGGGCGGCGCGGAAGCGGACGCAGCCGGTGCCGTGGTAGGGGTCCGAGTTGCCGAACGCGTACGGGTACGGGTTGGCGCACCACACGTTCGGGCAGTCCTCGAAGCGCGGCAGCACCTCCTCGTGGATCACGATGTCGTGCTCGACAACGACGATGTCGTCACCCTGCGCCCACAGGTCTCTCCACATCTCCCACATCGCCGACTCGCTGCCCGACACGTCGACGTAGGTGACGGTGTGGCCGCGCGCGATCGCGTGCAGGTCGAGCGCGGCCTTCGTGTCGTCGCGCAGGTTGGTGTAGGGGACGTGGATGTTCATCGTCACCTCGTGGCTAGGTGGGCGAGGATTGCGGCGGCGAGGAGCACGCTGACGCCGAGCAACCAGCGGACTGACCAGTGCGCGTCGAGGTGGCCGATCAGGACGAGCAGGAAGAGCGCGACGAAGTACGCGATCGGCGGCCACCAGCGGACCGCATCCCAGACGGTCGAGGACAGCGTCGGCCACGGCGTGAGGTTCCAGTGGGCGGGCAGCTCGAGCGCGAGGAACGCCGGCACCCAGACGGCGAGACCGATGTCGAGGCGGCTCACGCGGCGATCTCCTCCCACAGGTGGCGGCGCGCGGCGAACGTCGCCGCATCCTCGGCGAGCCCTGATCGTCCGCGCGCGTAGGTGGCGTCGTCGTCGCCGTGGCCGAATGTCGGATGGCGATGCTCGACCACACAGTCGGGGGCGGCGAGGAAGACGCCGCGCGCGACCGCGGTCGCGTGGAACTCGGTGTCGGCGTAGTTGTGCCGGTACGGGTACAGCACGCGGCCCGGGATGTCGATGACGCCGGAGCGCTCCTCGATGTAGCGGCGCCGGATGAGCGCGATCGTCGAGAACGCGCAGCCGGGCGAGCCATCATGGAGCCCGAGCACGTGGTTGTAGGAGGCGGCGCGCGGGACGACGCTCTCCCAGCCGTGCCGGAACCAGAAGTCGTCGTTCGCGTAGACGAACCAGTCGGCGTCATCGTGCTCGTAGGCGGCCTGGATCGCGTTCGAGTACGAGGCCTCGTACGGGTTGACGATCACGGTCTCGCCGGTCGCGCGCGCCGCCTCGATCGACGCGTCATCGTCGGCCTCGACGACGAACACGATCCTATGCTCCGCCCTGGTGACCTCGTGGACGTTGTCGGCGAACGGCTGCAGCGCGTGCGGGCGGCCGTAGGTGGGGCAGTAGACGCCGATCATGCGAGCGCCTCCGCACCGACGATCTCGACCTCGGGAAGCGGGAAGATCAGCCGGCCGCCGGCGCGCAGATAGTCGGCCTCGCGCTCGATGAACTCGGCGCGGAAGAACCACGGCAGCACCAGCATGTAGTCGGGCCGCTCCGCCCGCGCCTGCTCCTCGCTGATGATCTCCATGCCGGTCGACGCGATCCGCTTCCCGACCTTCGCCGGGTTCCGGTCGACCGCGTAGCGGACGAGGACGCTGTCGATGCCTGCCGCCTGCAGGATCGTCTGGCCGCGCGTGGAGGCGCCGTACACGTAGACGGTTGCGTCGTCCTCGTCGACGAGCCGCGAGATCAGGTCTTCGAGCGCGCCGAGGTTCGCCCACGCCCGCGCCCCGAACGACGCCGTGAGATCAGCCACGTCCTCCTCGGGCACGGAGACCGAGCGCGGATACCGGCCCTGGTGACAGACGAGCGTCCGCAGCGACCCGCCGTTCATCGTGGACGCCTCCACATGGAAGACCTCGAGGCCGTGCCGGTCGAGCAACGCCTCGAGCGACCGCAGCGAGAAGTAGGTGACGTGCTCGTGGCAGATGTTGTCGACCGCGCCGAGCCGAAGCGTCGCCGTCCAGTAGTTCTGCTGGATCACCCAGACGCCGTCGCGACGGAGGAGCTCGGCGACCTCGGCGACGAACCGGTTAGGGTCGTCGAGGTCGTAGAACATCGAGATCGACGTGATCACGTCGAACGTGGTCGCGAAGTCGGAGGCGGTGAAGTAGCCGTGGACGACACGGTCTGCGTGCTGTTCGGCTTCGGTCGCGAGGAAGTCGACGGCGTCGACGCCGGCGCGGTAGACACGCTTCGGGACGTTCGAGAGGAGGGTGCCGTCGTTGCAGGCGATGTCGAGCCACGAGTCGGGGTCAGGCTTGTGCGCGAGCGCCTGGCGGACGATGTCTCGGAGGTCGGCGCGGACGGTCGCGTTGACGCCGGACTTGAAGCCGTAGCGGTCGTGGTAGAGCAGGTCGCGCGGTGTGGTCACGGTGAGCTGCGCGAGCGTGCAGTCGTCGCAGGCGGCGACGGCGAGCGGGAACGCGGGCGGGGTGATGTCGTCGTCTCGGAAGTCGGAGAGGCGCTGGTTGCCGAGGTTGATCACGGGGGTTAGGCGGACGCTGCCGCACGACCGGCAGGTGAGCCGCTTCGAGGTGTCCATGTCGGGAAGTAAGGGTTACGCGGACGCGGCGGTCTTCCGCCGTCGCTCGCACGTGTCGAAGTGCTGCTTCAGCTGGTCCGGCGTGAAGCCACGCTCGACCGCTGTCCGCGAGTAGTAGTCCGGGTACTGCTCCCAGTCGTGGCCGAGATGCACCGCGATCCGGCTTGTGACGTGCGCGTGCCGCCAGCCCATCCGCACCACGTGCTCGGACATGATCGCGTCCTCGTTCGGCATCGAGTGCCGCGTCTCCCGGCCCTGGAACTCCGGCCACGTGCGCTCATCGAAGCGCAGGCCAGCATCCCAGAGCTCGCGGCGGATCACACAGTTGCCGCCGACGTTCGGCCACGCCACGTTGATCGTGACGCCGTCGCGGCATTTCGTGACCGGCATGAGGCCCTCGTCGTGCATGTCGAGCAGGCCGAGCTGGCCGAGGTCGGGGAACGCGTCGAAGCACGCCTCGACCTCGTCGCACCAGCCGGGCTGGTACTCGACGTCGTTGTCGGAGCGGTGCAGGACGGTCGGGTCGAACCCGAGATCCAGGCCGAGCCGCCACCCGTTGTTGCAGGCGACGCCCGGGTAGGCGTTCACGTCGAACGGAAGCACGACGAGCGACTCCGCCTCGTTGCCGCGGTCGAGGTCGCGAAGCCAGTCAGCCGTCCCGTCCGTGGAGGCGTTGTCGATGACGACGAGCAGGTGCGGCACCGTCACGGTCGCCAGGTACGAGGCGACCGTGCGCCGAGTCAGCTCGAGCCGGTCGTGCGCGATGACCACAGAGAGGAGCTTCATGCCGGGTTCGCCTCCACCGTCATCGTGCCGCGCGCCAACGTCACCACAGCCGTCACCGAGATCGTCGCGACGATCGCGTAATCCCACGTTCCCGCCGCCAGCCCCGTCGTGTCCGCCGCCGCCAGCTCCGCCTGCACCTTCGCGCTCGCGCCCGTCGGCGTCACCACGCTTCCCGCCTTCGTGAACACCGCCTGCGCCTGAGCGACAGCGATCGGGGTCGCCTCGAACGCGATCGTCGCGGCGGTGAGATCAGGCCACGCCCCGTTCGTCGTCCACGCGAGCTGACGGCTGTCGGCGGCAAGGTAGCTGTCACCCTGCAGGATGCTGAACGAGCTGGCGGACGGGACTGCGGGAACGGCGGCGGTCACGCGAGATGCCTATGGAGCTTGTGGATCGGGTTCAGGTGCTCGACCTGCGGCCAGTGAACATGCGGCGCGAACCCTCGCGGCATCAGCTCCGCGTCGATCCTGACGTCCAACCGCAGCCAGTGCCGTGACGGCATCCCGTCGCGCACCTCGGCGTCGTTGCCGTGCCGCGCCACCCGTGAGAACAGATCGGGCACGCGATGCATCAGCGACGCCCGCCAGCGGGTGCAGCCAAGCCCGGGCTTCACCATCGTCGACATCTCGTACGGGAACGCGCACCACGGCTGCGGACAGTGCCGGAACGCCCGCCACACCCGGTCATGCACCACGATGTCGTGCTCGACGACGATCAGGTCGCGCTTGTCGTCCCAGGCGGCGGAGAGCAGGTCGAAGTAGGCGCTGTCGTGGCGGGAGCAGTCCTCATAGTCGACCGGGACGGGGAAGAGACGTTCGAGCGCTTCGACGGTGCGCGGGTAGAGGCCGAACCGTTCTAGGCCATGGTTGGCGGCGTGGCCGACGATCACGCGGGGCGTCACGCTAGCGCCTTGTCGTAGGCGGTGCCGTCGTAGTCGTAGATCGCGAGCGGCTCGATGCTGTGCCGCAACTGGTAGCGCATCGTCCCGAGCAGCAGCGCGCCGTCGTGCTCTCCGCCGACTGGAAGCATCATCGCCGCCCGCTCGACGACCGTCCGTGCGTCGGAGAGCACGCGCGTCTCACCATCGAGCGGGCCGCCGACGAACTCCGCGATGACGGTCACGCCGGCTCCTTCGACCCGTCCGGCTCATCACGGTCAGGCTGCTCCACCGGCTGCTTGCCGAGCACATCCTGGATGTACGCCTCCACGATCGGCCGCGCCCTCGCGATCGCCTTCGCCCGCTTCTTCGGCTTCAGCTCATGCGGCCGATTCTCATGGAAGTAGTAGCCGCCATCCAGGTAGACGTGGCCTTCGACCTCCCAGTCCTTCGACTCGTCCGGATGGTGCGGGTTGCCGAGCCGGTCGACGGGCCAGAACACGACCTTCCGGTCACGGGTGTCGAGCGCGAACTTGTAGTAGACGATGTCGGTCTCGTCCATCGGCTCGCCCAGATCCTCCGCACGCCAGCGCGGATCCTGCTCGTCGATGTCCTCGAACGGTCGCTTCGCCAGCTTGTTCGCGTGCATCGCGCCCTGCCACGGGCCCGTGTCGCCGACACCGCGACCGACGAATCCGGGCAGCGACACGACACCGGCGTCCTGCGCGGCGAACGTCTTATGGTGGCCGTCGGCGAGCTCGAGCCCGTTCGATGTCTCGACGAGGATCAGCGGCTTCGGCGGCTTGCCCGCTCCGCCGAGCCGGCCGAGGAACTCCTGCACCCGGTCGAGGTCGAGGTGGGTGCGCGGCTCTGTCGTGATCACCGTCGCGACAGGAACGGCCGCCTCGAACGTCCACGACGCCTTCCGCACCCAGTCGAGCGTGTCCGCGGCGAACTCCTTCGCGAGCGACCGGTAGACGATGTCGGCGAGGTCGGCGTTCGGGGCGAGCGCCTTCTGCACCTGGCGGCGTGCGAGCGACCGGTTCACCGTGGTCGCGGCCATCACCTGCGGCCAGTCGGCGCCGGCGCGCACCTCGTCTCGCATTGCCTCCGCGCCGATCGCGTCCGCCGGATCCCACCAGGCGACAACCTCGATCCGGTCGCCGTCAGGGTCGTCCGGGTTGATCACGTCGCGGTCCTCGTGGTTGAGGTTCAGGTCGACATCCGCCTCGGCCGGGATCAGGTAGACGAAGCATTCGTAGACGCCGGACACCCAGCCGCCGACGATCTGACCGTCCGGAAGCGGCTGCCCGACCTCCTCCTCCCACTCGCGGCGCGCACCCTCGAGCGGTGTCTCGCCGTCCTCGAGCCGGCCGCCCGGGAACTCCCACTTGCCCGCAGCCCGATCGTCGTCGTCGAGCGCGCGCTGCAGCATCAGGACGCGGCCCGAATCGGCTGCGACAACCGCGACACCCGCAGCGGTCGTGCCGGCGGGCGCGATCCAGTCGTCGCAGGTCGCTGCGGGCGAGACGAGCGCACCGTCGAACATGAGGCAGCGGCCTGCGTCGAACGCCGCGCAGGTCGCGCACGACCGGGCCGGGTCGTCGGCCGATCGGTAGTGCTCGCGCGCACGCCAGTCCGCCGGCGTGTCCTTCGTCAGATCCGCCGTGGCTGCCATCTCGAGCGCGTTGCCGGCGGCGAACTCGTCCTGGATCCGGTCGGTCAGCGACCGTGACTCGTCGCGTCCCTTCGTCCACACGAGCTCGCACCAGCACTGCGGGCCGCCCTCGCACACCGGGCCGCCGAAGTCGCCGTCACCCGGGTAGCCGGGGAGCGACTCCCTGGTGTAGAGCACGCCGTCACGGTCGGCGCACAGATCGCACGGGTTCGGGCCGACCGCCGTCCACACGCACTCCGACTCCGGGAACGCATCCCACATCGTGTCCGCGTACGACTGCTGGTAGGCGCCCTTCAGCTGCGCCGCGTACAGGTCGAAGCGGGGCCGCATCAGCTCCATCAGCTCCTCGCCCGTGGCGGCACGGTCGGCGCCTTCGCGCCAGAGGCCGGCCTGGATGTCGCGCGCCAGCCCCTGCAGGTACGGCAGCTGCGCCTCGATGCGGGCCTGCACGATCTTCCGGACAGCCTCGTCGGAGAGCTCGGCGGCACCGTGCGCGCCGGCGGCCCGTCTGGACGCCATCTTGACCGCGGACGCGATGCCGTTCCGCAGCTCGATAGTGGCCTGGTCGAGGAAGTCGGCCATGCCGAGGTCGGGCACGGCCGCGCGCGTCCTGAGCGACAGCCGGTAGAGCGCGACCGCGGTCGCTGCGAGCGCTTCCTCGAGGTGGCGGCGCCGGTCGTCCTGCTGGCTCTCGGCCTTGATGACGCGGCGGGCGGCACGGATCGCCGTCATGTAGTCGGCGTCGGCGAGCGGCGAGATCTTGTCGAGCAGCGACGCGGGCAGGCTCTGTGGCGTGAAGTCGGCAAGCGCGCGGCCCTTCTTCAGGTAGCGGCGGAGCGTCTCGACCTCGGCGAGCATCTTCGCGGTCGGCCGCTTCTCGCCCTGCTGGATCTCCTCCGGCTCAGCCTGCGCCCGATCGGATGTCGTGCCGCCACCCTGCCCGGACGGCTTGCCGCCGCCGGGCCCGTCGTCGCCAGGCTTGCCGGGCTCGCCGAAGCCGGGCTCCTCACCCGGCGGAGGCTCCGGGTGCTGCGCATCCTGAATGTCGCTTTTCGCCTCGGCCCCGCCGACGTTCAGCGGCTGCAGCCCGGTCGCGGTCGCCCACACCGGCACGCTCGTCAACGGGTCACCGTACGCGTCGTCGCCGTTCTCGGCGCGCACCTCGTCGATCGTCCGTGTCCCCGTCCCGATCTGGATCTTCTGACGCTGAACCTTCGTCAGCTCGTCCTCGCCGCGATCCATGCCCTCCCACGTCCACTGCATGTCGTGCTGCTTGCACAGCCCCTGCATCGCGAGGTCTAGCACCTCGTCCTTCAGCCAGCCGCACAGCCGGATCGTCCTCGCGTCCGCCTTCTCGTCGGTCAGTGCCGCCATCTGGTTCGACGACCCGGACGACTGCGACGTCGACACCTTCGGTGCGATCCCGAGCTGCATCGGCTGCACCCCGAACGCCATGCAAACCTCGACCATCATCACCTCGTCGTCGGCGCCGGCCAGCGAGATCGGCTTCTGCGGGTCAGCCGACGAGCCTGCCGGAAGCACGATGATCTTGTGCTTGAACCCGGTGTCGCCCGCGAGCGCGTTCAACGCGTCCTGGAGCTGGCGGATCTGCTCCGGCTGCGTGTAGCCCTCACCGGCGATCACGAACATGCCGGGGATCGACCCCTCCGTGAAGAACTCGAGCCGGAACATCTGCTTGCGCAGCTGTGTGGTGGCCGGCATCAGCGCCCGCTCCACGCACGAGAACCCGTACGGCGTCCAGGTGCGCTTCAGGTGAGGCAGGTAGAGCAGCTGGTCGCCGGCGTACTGGTCGATCATGGACGCGGTGATGCTGCCGGCGAGCCCGTCAATGTCGTCCTCGAGCATGACCTGGGCGAGGTCGACGCGCGGGACGCCCCACTCGTACGCCTGGTAGGCGACGTTCGGCGGTGACGGGGTGCCGCCGCGCAGGTCGAGGAGCGGCCGGATCGTGGAGCCGTCGAGCAGGTCAAGCGAGGCGAGGTTCGACCCGAGCACGCCTTTCCCGTCGAGGCGCGGCGGATGCACGTACAGCGAGATCGCGTCGACGACGAACAGCTCCTCGAGCACCGCGGCAAGCCACGACCGGAAGCTCGCGTACTGCGGGTCCGGTCGCTTCCAGAACTGGAGCATCTCGCGGCGTCTCTTCTGGAAGTCCTCGGTCGCCTTCACGTCGGTCTTCATCGCCTGGGCCGCATCGACGGTCGGTGTGATGTCCCAGTCGAGGCCGAGCACCTCGTCGCAGCGAACATCGATGCAGGCACGGACGAGCGACGCGGCGTCAGCGAGGTAGCGCAATGTCGCGAACGACGCGAGCTTCAGGCCTTCGGTGCCAGGGGTCCCGATCGGCATGTTCCAGCCGACCGGGTACTGCCAGCGGCGCGGCTCCGGACGGCCGTCCGGCTGCGGCTTGTCGATCCCGATCGGCTGGATCGGCGCCATCGGCCCGAACGCGCCGGCGACGAACTCGTCGAAGCTGCGGGGCATCGGCTTGCCGTAGCTGCGGCCGCCGAAGTTCCATTCGTTGTAGGACTGGACGAGCGGCGACATGCCGCCGGTGAGCGGGTAGGCGCCGGTCTGGTCGCCGCCTGCGTCTTTGAACTGCTGGGCGCGCGCGAGGATCGCGGTGGCGACGCCACGGTGGTCGGAGACAGCGGTCGGCACGTCAGCACTCCCGCCAGACGCCGTCGTGGATGTAGCCGTGCCACCGCTGCCCGGTCTTCGGGTGCGCGGGCGCGAGGATCGAATTCGAGTTACGCCTCTCGGGCGGTGCGTCTTGCGGGTTCGGCTCGACGGTGATCGTGCCGTCCTCGTTCTCGCGCACCCAGTGGTACGGGCTGCCGTCAGGGTTTGGCTTGCCGATCAGGAAGTTCGAGCCGCCCGTCGGCGCCCGCAGCATCCACGCCACGTCGGCGCCGCCGTCGGCGCGTGCGATCAGGTGCTTCGAGTAGCCGCCGTTCTCGGTGACGAACTCGCCGTCGGGGAAGCGCTTGCTCTGCATCAGGCGCTCCACACGTCCGGCATCTCGGCCACGAGCAGCTCGAGCGTGCCGCGATCCTGATGCACGTCGCAGAGCCCGTAGACGCGCGAGTGCGGCGGCCCCGTCATGACGTAGCCGCGTGTCAGCCGTCGGCAGCCTTCCGCCTCGCAGCGGAACAGCCGGACGCCGGCGTACTCGCCGACCGACGCGGCCTCGAGAACGAGGTTGCGCGCATGCTCGCGCGCGTCCGCCCCCGAGCGATGGTTGCACGCGAACGTGCAGGGGAACGGGAAGACGCGCCGTCGGGTGAGGCCACCGAAGAGGTAGCCGCCGCGGCGGTGCCGGAACACGGTGTAGTGGATCACGTCACCTGGGCTATGCGGCGAGCACCGCGATGAGCCGGCGTGTCCGCCACCATCTGCGGAGCCTGCGGGCGGTCACCGGTCGGGTCTCGTGTCGCAGTGGCGGCGACCGTGCGGGTCGGGGTGCGACCAGCAGTCGGACTGCTTGTCGCTGTCGACGATCGTCGGCTTCGGATTGGTGCTGCGGTGGGTGAGCGCGAGGCCCGCGCCGACGCTGGCGGCGAGCACGGCCACGAGGATCAGCGCCTCGACGCGCTCGCGGCGGGTCACGCCTCAGTCGTCCCGGTCTCGGCAGCGGTCGCGTCCGGGTCGCTTCCGTCAGCGTCGGCCTTCGTCTCGCCGTCGCCCGTGACGTCCGGCTCGGTCGGCTCCTCGGGCTCGGCGGCGCTCGCGCTCGCGGCCCTGACGACGGCGACCAGATCGGCCTTCTTCGCGTTCTTCGCCACGTCGACGCCGAGCTCGGCCGCCTTCGCCTTCAACTCCTTCACGGACAGCGCGTCCAGGCCGTCGTCCGCGGGCACGACGATGCCGCCGCCGAACGAGCCGGTCATGAAGTGCGTGCCGGGACCGCCAGGGAACACGATCGTCGTCGTCGTCCTCGCGGCCTCGTCACGATGCCGGTTGCGAAGCTCGACGACCCGGCCGAAGATCCGCTCGAACGGCTCGGCTGCGTCGAGGCCATGCCGGATGATCCCGACAGCCTCGTCGAGTGCTTCGACTGCGTTGCTCATGGTGCTCCCTTCCCTATCGACAGCCAGTCCGTCCAGCGCGCCTCGCGCTCGGCCTCCGCCCGCTCGTACCTTTCGAGAACGTCGGCCTGCTCACCCGGCGCGAAGATCCACGGCTCGTCCGACCCGACGATCTGCAGACACACCGGAAGGTCGGGTCGCTCGTCCTCCGTGTCGAACGTCACGGCGAGCGCGAGTCCGCGCGGATGCAGCACCGCGGTGTTGACTAGCCAGACGAGGCCGTCCGCCTGGAACTGCGCGATCTTCTCGCGCTGCTCGATGCTCAGGTTCACTGCGATCCCTCCTCGGGCTCGTTCACGGTTGCGAACACCTCAGACGGCCAGATCACCCTGTGCTCAGGCCACTCGCCCCACGGGTAGAACTCGACCGCGGCCGGCCTGTCAGAGCCGGCCTGGAACTCGACGCGCTTGACGCGCGGGCACTTCTCCCGGTGCAGGCCGCCGCAGTACCGGCAGGCGAGCTGGTCGAACAGCGGCACCTTCTGGCCGCCGACATCGCGGATCGACGCGAGCAGCTCCCGTTCAGCGTCGGTGAGGCGCTGCGCCGCGCCCTGCCGTCTCACACGCACCTTCATGGCTTCGCGTTGCACTTCGGGCACGGCCGGTCACGGTCAGGATCATGGAACGCGTGACCGCAGCCGGCGCACTCCCTGAGCCCGTACGCGCCAAGCCACGCACCCTCCGCGGTGTGGAACGCGAACGCGAGCGCGACCGCATCAGCCTTGTCCGGTGACGGCACCCCACGGTCGCGCATGTGCTCCTTCGTCTCCAGCACGATCTTGCCGCGCATGTTCTGCGCGAACGTCCGGGTGGTCAGCTGCTGCCGGAGCTCGTCGTCCGGGGGGAGCGCGAGCGAGCCGTCCTGCATCAGCCGTCTGAGCGTGCCCCACCACACGCCCGCGTTCGTCGCGTAGTGCATGTCGCCGGCGCCACCGAACGTGTAGCCGCCGATCGTCGCCTTCAGCGTGCCCTCCTGCACCATCAGCCGGAGCCCGTCGGTGACACCGCCGCCGACGCCGCCGTCATCGACACGGATCGCGACGTCCTCGCCAGCCTCGCGCAGGTCGTTGGCGATCTGGGCGGCCCAGGCGGCGACCTGCGGGTTCGACAGTCCATGTCTGGCCTGCATCTGGATCACCTTGTAGCCGCGGCGGCATGCGATCGCGGTCTTGTCCCTGCCGTAGCGGGCGACGTCGACGCCGATGATCAGCGGCCCGTCCGCCTGGGTGTCGGTGTTCCGCATCGCCTGCTCGACGAGCGCGTGCGCGATGAACCCGGCCTCTTCGCCTTGCGGCGGCAGCCCGAGCACACGGACGCGGTAGACGTCGGACTCGCGGCCCCACTCGCGCTCCATCTCGTCGACCCAGGAGCGCTCGACCCGCAGGGAGTCCTCGCAGGAG
>DATKTF010000323.1:0-2007 GCA_035531255.1 Cellulomonadaceae bacterium | reverse complement strand
CGTCCCCGACGCGGGCGGGTTCTTCGGGGCGTACGGCGGGCAGTTCCTACCGCCTCAGCTCGAGGGACCCTTCGCCGAGATCACGAAGGCCTACCACGAGATCGAGAACGACGCGGCGTTCATCGCCGAGCTGCGCTACATCCGCACCCACTTCCAGGGCCGGCCGACGCCCGTCTACCACGCGCGCACGATGTCCCTCCTGAACGGCGGCGCGCAGATCTACCTCAAGCGCGAGGACCTCAACCACACCGGCGCGCACAAGCTCAACCACTGCATGGGTGAGGGTCTGCTGGCCCGGTACATGGGGAAGAAGAAGCTCATCGCCGAGACCGGAGCCGGCCAGCACGGCGTCGCGCTGGCCACCGCGGCGGCGCACTTCGGGCTCGAGTGCGAGATCCACATGGGCCAGGTCGACATCGAGAAGCAGGCGCCGAACGTCAGCCGCATGCAGCTGCTCGGTGCGACGGTCGTACCGGTCACCCATGGCCTGAGGACCCTCAAGGAGGCCGTCGACTCCGCGTTCGACGCGTACCTCGCAGACTACGAGAACTCGATCTACTGCATCGGGTCCGTCGTGGGCCCGCACCCGTTCCCGCTCATGGTGCGCGACTTCCAGCGCGTCGTCGGCATCGAGGCGCGCGAGCAGTTCCAGGAGATGACCGGCAACCTGCCCGACGTCGTCGAGGCGTGCGTCGGCGGCGGCTCGAACGCGATCGGCATGTTCTCGGCCTTCCTCGACGACCCGGTCGAGCTGATCGGCGTCGAGCCCCTCGGCCGGGGCACCGGGGTCGGCGAGCACGCGGCGACCATGACGTACGGGCGCGAGGGCATCATCCACGGGTTCCGCTGCTACCTGCTCCAGGACGAGGAGGGACAGCCCTCGCCGGTGTACTCGTGCGCGAGCGGACTGGACTACCCCGGCGTCGGTCCCGAGCACAGCTACCTCAAGGACGTCGGGCGCGTGGAGTACGTGACGGCGACCGACGACGAGTGCCGCGACGCGTTCTTCATGCTCAGCCGCAAGGAAGGCATCATCCCGGCGCTCGAGAGCGCGCACGCCGTCGCGCACGCGCTCGTCAAGGCCCGCGAGATGGGGACCGGGACGATCCTCGTGAACCTCAGCGGTCGCGGCGACAAGGACATGGACTACGTGATCGAGAACTGGGGCATCGGCGGCTGACCCGGTCCGGCGCCGGACCGGCACGTCCTGCTCCTGGACCGCACCGCGGACGTTCGAGGACAGACGAACGCCGCCGCCCGACAGCGGGGGATGCTGTCGGGCGGCGGCGTTCTCCTGCTCGGGGCCGAGAGGCCACGGGTGCGCGCTGTCTCAGCCGCGCGTCGCTTCAGCTGCGCGTCGTCTCGGCTGCGCGCTGGACCGACTGGCTGCGGTCTCAGCCGCGCGGGGTCGGGACGCCGGTCGGGATGCTCGTCGGCAGCGCGCTCGGAACGGCCGTCGGCGCACCGGTCGGAGCCGTCGTGGGCTCACCGGCATCCGACTTCCCGTGCACGTCGCCCGAGGCTCCGACGGTCGCGCCCCGACGCAGGTCGTTCTTCGCGTGTGCCTCGGCCGAGATCGTCTGGCCGTCGACACCGCCCGCGCGCGCATCGGCGGCCACCTTCTGACCGAACGCGGCGGCCGTCGGGAGGTCCGTCGGACGCGTGCCTGCCGGCTCGGTCGGGTCCTGCGTCGGCTCGGCCTGCCCGGTCGGGTCGGCGGTGGGCTCGGTCGGCTCTGCCGAGGGGGTGCCGGTCGGGTCGGCCGTCGGCGCGACCGAGCCCTGCTGGGTCGCGGGCGGTGACGTGAGGTCGCTGGCGATCGCCGGGACGCCGGCGGCGGCACCGACGGCTCCTGCCGCCACAACGGCACCGACGATGGCCTTGCCGGCAAGGTCGAGGCCAGCGAACTTCGCGAGTACTGCGGCGAGTGCTGAGGTGCTCATGTTCTGTCCTCCGGTGGATCGACCGCGCCCGAGGGCCCGGCTCGTGAGTGGTGCGCGACTCCTG
>DATKTF010000322.1:0-3136 GCA_035531255.1 Cellulomonadaceae bacterium | reverse complement strand
GGTCCCCGAGGCTGCCGGCGCGGGCCACGTCGCCGGGCTCCGCGACGGCGTACGACTGGGCGAACGAGCCGACCACGACCTCCTTCGCCACGAACCCGGTGATCAGGGCGGCGGTCGCGTGGTCGTTGCCGAAGCCGGTGGGTGAGAAGACCGGCGGGATCGTGGACGCGACCCGTCCGTAGGCGCTGTCGGCGACCGGGACGTCGCCGACAGCGTGCTGCCCGGCGACCGGGACAGCCATCAGCACCCACACGACCAGCATGGTCGCGACGATGATCTTGCCGGCACCGGCGACGAACGCCCCGACGCGCGAGCGGACCGTGAGGGCCAGCGCACGCAGCCGGGGGCGCTGGTACGCCGGCAGGACGAGGACCAGCGGCTCCGGCCGGACGTCTCGGAACGCCGTCCGACGCAGCAGCAGACCTCCGCCGAGCACGAGGGCGACGCTCGCCACGTACATCAGGAAGATGGCGGTGCCCGCATACCCGGGGAAGAACGCGCCCGCGAGCAGCACGTACACGGTCAGCCGCGCCGAGCACGACGTCAGCGGGATGAGCAGCCCGGTCAGGAGACGGTGCCGCGCGTTCGGGAGGGTGCGGGTCGCGGCGAGCGCGGGGAGGTTGCAGCCGAACCCGACGACGAGCGGCAGCAGCGCGCGCCCGTCCAGCCCGAGGGATCGCATGGCGCGGTCGGCGACGAACGCCGCGCGCGCGAGGTAGCCCGAGTCCTCGAGCACGCCGAGGGCCAGGAACATGACGGCCATGACCGGCAGGAACGTCAGCACCGTGCCGACGCCCGCCAGCAGCCCGTCGACGAGGAGCCCGTGCAGCCAGCCGCCGTCGAGCCCGACCGAGCCGAGGGCCCAGGCGACGACGCCCGCGACCGGACCGTGCACGATCCTGTCGATCAGGTTCACGAGCGGCGCAGCGAACGCGGTGGTCAGCTCGAAGAGGAGCCACACGACGGCGAGGAAGACCGGGATGCCCGCCCACGGGTGGAGCAGGACGGCATCCACGCGATCGGAGAACGACGCCGCGGCCGGTCCCGGCGGCGCGTCGACCACCTGCGAACCGTCCGTCGGCGCGGCGAGCCGGGCAGCGACCTCGGCGCCGACGCGCTCGACCCACGCGAACGTCACCTCGGCATGCGCGAGGTCGTCCGCGAGACCGGCCGCCTCGGTCTCGGAGCAGCAGGACGGTCGTGGGAGGTCGCGCACGGGACGCGGGTCCGCGGCGATCACGTCGACGGCCGCACCCAGCGCACCGAGCCCCCGGGGCGACCGGTCCCGGCAGTCGAGCGGCACGACCGGCACGCCGAGGATGTCGGCGAGCACCTCGGCGAGGATCGCGGGCGGCGTCGAGACGGTCGGCGAGTCGGGGACGACGACGTCGAGCATCGTGAGGCCGACGACGACAGGTGCCCCGGTGCGCGCGACCTGGGCGAGCAGGTAGAGCGACCGGGTCAGGGCGCTCGCGTCGAGGACGACGACGGCGACGCCGGACCCGGGTGTGCGCGCGAGCTCGAGGACGGAGTCGGCGGTGACCTGCTCGTCGGCCGATCGGGCCAGCAGGCTGTACGTGCCGGGCAGGTCGACCAGGGTGCGCGAGCGCGTCGCCGAGGGTGCGGTCCCGGTGCCCACGGACTGCCCGGTGCCGACCGACTGCCACGTCCCGGTGGCGAGCTCGACGGTCGTGCCGGGGGCGTTGACGGTGCGCTGGCGCGCGCCCGTCAGCGCGTTGAACAGCGTCGACTTGCCGACGTTCGGGGCGCCGACGAGGAGCACCCGGCCTGACGACGGCGCGGTCGCGACGGCGCCGCGGACGGGCGCCGGGCCGGTCTCGTGGCAGCTCATCGGCCGACCACGGCAGCCGCGCCCGCCGGAGCGGTGACGTCGCCCGACGAGCAGGTGGCCGCACGCGCATCGACCGGTTCGACGTCGATCAGCGTGGCGGTCTGGGAGTCGATCGCGTAGCGGGATCCGGCGACCGCGACGACCCTGCCGCCGAAGGCCGCGTGCTGGATCACCCGGGCGACCGCCCCGGGGTGCAGACCCATCTCGCGGAGCCGGAGCGTGACCTCGTCCGACAGGCGGAGGCCGGTCAGACGCACGCGGGCGCCCTCGGGGATGTCGCGCAACGTCATGACCTCAGCCTAGGGAGAAGGTAAGGCTTACCTCATGACCTTTGGCCTAGGTCGGGAGCCGCTCGACGACGGTGCGTCCGGCGGGTCGCGGCGTGGCCCGGTGTGGGAGCCTGGGGCCGCCGACGTCGGACGACGTCCGGTACCAGCGGTGTCGAGGGAGTGACGTGAGCCCGCAGGAACAGGCCTGGGACGGCCTCAGGAGGTTCGTCGTCACGCAGCGCTTCACGATGATGGTGAACCGGTACGAGATCCGCGCGCTCGCGACGGACGGTGGCGAGGGCCCGGTGCTCGCGGTGGCCCAGCAGAAGAGGATGGCGTTCAAGGATCAGGTGACCTTCTACGCGGACGACGCGCGCACGATCCCGGTGTTCTCGTTCCGGGCGCGCCAGGCGATCGACCTCGGCGCGACGTACGACGTCCTGGACGCGGGCGGCACCCCGATCGGCCTGTTCCGCAAGGACTTCGCCGCCTCGCTGCTCCGTTCCACGTGGCACCTCGAGGCCGGTGCGGTGAGCGCCGTCGGGCAGGAGCGCAACGTCCTCGTCGCGATCCTCCGGCGGGTGACCGACGCGATCCCGCTCGCGGTGCACATCGACTTCACCGACCCGCAAGGACGTCCCGTGATGTCCTCCGTCCGGACGTGGGGGCTGCGCGACCGGTACGTGATCGAGGTGCCCGACGTGCGCCTCGACAGCAGGGTCGCGGCCGCGATGGCCGTCGCGCTCGACGCGCTCCAAGGACGCTAGACCGGCCACGCGACGTCCTGTCGCGGCGTCGGGCAGACGGGCGTAGCGTCCCAGACGTGAGGTGATCCCGGACCAATCCAGGCGCCTGGCCAGCGCTGGAACCCGGACCGACCGGCCGTCGACGCGTTCAGGGAGCGCACCGTGGCGCAGCTCCGTGGGAAGTCCTCCGGGCCCTTCGCACGCGCCGGAGCGGCCCGCGCGGGCAGGGCGGAGACGCCCGACGGATCCGGGACGGAGGATCGCGGCGC
>DATKTF010000321.1:0-9317 GCA_035531255.1 Cellulomonadaceae bacterium | reverse complement strand
GACCCTGGGGCACGGCTCCCGCGGAGGGGCAACGGATCAGGCGCGGAAGTACGACCCGCTCGCGAGGTCCTCGAGGAGGGTGGGGCCGGTGGGCTTCCAGCCGAGCAGCTCCTGCGTGAGGGCGCTGGACGAGGAGAGGTCCATCGCGAAGAACGTGCCGAGGAAGCCGAAGTGGTCGTGGGCGTCCTCGGGTGCGATCGAGGCGACCGGGAGGTCGAGCCCGCGGCCGATGGCCTCGGCGATCTCCTTCGACGACACGGAGCCCTCGCCGACGGCGTGCAGCCGCGCTCCGGCCGGGGCCGTCTCGAGGCCGTGGCGGACCATGCGAGCGGCGTCGGACCGGTGCACGGCGGCCCAGCCCGTTGAGCCGTCGCCGACGTAGCCCGAGACGCCGGTCGCGCGGGCGACCGAGACGAGGATGGCGATGAAGCCGTGGTCGCCGTCGCCGTGCACGGTCGGGGCGAACCGGAGGCTGATCGACGTCACGCCCTTCTCGAGGTAGTCCAGAGCGAGGTTCTCGGAGCCGCCGCGGGGGGCTTCGGGGCCGCTCCAGGGCACGCGGTCGTTCTCGGTGGACGGGCGTCCCTGCGCGATGCCGGCCACGCCGGACGCCAGCAGGAACCGACGGTTCGACCCGGCCAGCACCTCCGCGATCGTCTGCACCGCGGCGCGCTCGGCACGGCTCGACTCGGCGGGATCGGCCCAGTCGTGCTTGTTGGCCAGGTGGATGACGGCGTCGGCGTCGGTCGCGCCTGCGCGCAGGCTGTCGAGGTCGTCGAGGTCGCCCCGCAGGACGGTCGCGCCCCGCGCCACGAGGGTGGCCGCTGACGCATCGGAACGCGCGAGCCCGGTGACGTCGTGGCCGGCGCCGAGGAGCTCGTCGACGGTGGCGGAACCGATCCAGCCGGATGCTCCGGTGACGAAGACGCGCATGGGTGATCTCCTTCGAGGGCAGGCCGAGTCGTCGACCTCGTGATGTCAGTGACTGATGTCAGCGTACGTCTGATTGCAGTCGCTGTCATCACTAGGATGGTCGACATGGTCCGATGGGAGCCGGGTGCGCGGGAGCGGCTGCAGGCGGCGGCGCTCGAGCTCTACGCCGCGCGCGGGTTCGAGCAGACCACAGCGGCCGACGTCGCCGAGTCGGTCGGCCTGACGGAGCGCACGTTCTTCCGGTACTTCGCCGACAAGCGCGAGGTGCTCTTCGACGGGCAGGACCGCTTTCGGCAGGCCTTCCTCGACGGCGTGGCAGCGGCGCCGGCCGGCGCGTCCGCCTTCGAGGTCGTGGCCGTCGCCGTGCTGGCCGCCTCCTCGTTCTTCCCTGACGAGCGCCGGTCGTTCGCGCGTCTGCGGCAGGCCGTCATCGTGGCCAACCCGGGGCTGCAGGAGCGCGAGCTCCTCAAGATGGCCGGCCTCGCCGATGCCGTCGCAGGTGCGCTGCGCGCTCGCGGCACGCGCGAACCCCAGGCGACGTTGGCCGCCGAGACCTGCATGACGGCATTCGGCGTCGCCTTCCGCCAGTGGATCGCCCCACCGGAGGAACGCTCGCTCGCGGACATCGCTCGCGACGTCCTGGGTGAGCTGCGGGCGCTGACCGGTCCTGACGACTGACGCGGCCACGCCAGTCGGCCGAGCATGCTCGGCAGATCTCGTGCACATGGCGAACTTCCCCGACGCCGTCGTCTGACTTCGGAGGATGCTCGCGCGGACGTTCGCCGTGATTCCGGGCGCAGGAGACGGCGTGTGGTGCTGGCGTCGCCTCGTCCCGCACTCGTCGGGCGCTTCCACGACTCCGCTCGTGGCCGCGAGAGGTCCCGTCACGACCGTCAGCCCGGGCGTCTCGTTCCTGCACGATCTCGCCCCGGAAGGTCGTGCGCGACGGCGAGGTCTGCCGCGTTCCAAGACTGTTGCGGTCTTTGGGTCCGTCGGCGACGTCGAGACGTGGCCACCCGTCCCGATCCGCGTCGTTGTCGGTGCGGACGCTCGTCGCGAAGGCCACCGGCGCGATGATCGCGACCGAGTTCGAGGCGGAGACCATCGACGTCAGCACGTGCGCCCGCACGACGTGCGGTGCCGAGCAGTGACGTCCGGGGCGGTCCGTGCCGTGCAGTGCGGCGCAGTGGCGTGGCGTGCCCGAGGCGGACCGTCGCAGTCTCGGCGCCGTCGGCGGGTTGCACCGTCACCCGGCGACGTACTCCAGCTCGAGGTGGTCGTGGTGGTCTCCCCAGGTGAGGCCGATCGACCAGCACCCCGGCGACGGCAGGTCGATGATGGACGGTCCGGGACCACCGTCGACGGTGCGCGTCGCCGTCTCGCCCGTGCCGTTCAGCGTGGCATGGATCTCCAGCGGGGCGCCGACGGGCGAGCTGACCCGGGGCACCCAGAGGATCTTGTTGTTCTGGTTGGCGGCGGGAGGCACGACCAACGGATCGTGCGCGGCCCAGAGGATCGCGACGATGTCTCCGCTGTCGCCGAGGACATGGGGCATCGGCTGAGTCGGCGGGTTGAAGCCGGCGGTCGCCCACGTCGGTAGAGCCCGGGGCGTGTAGTCGGACCGGCACCCCAGGCCCGCCGACTCCGACGTCGACACACGCGCGTCGGTGGTGCCGCCGGCCGAGGTGGGAGAGGCGCCCGACCCACCTGCCGTGCATCCCGCCAGGGTCGACACGCCCAGCAGGACCACCAACGCGATCCGCGTCATCCTCCGAGGTTATGCCGGGCGCGAGTGGGCTTCGACCGGATCGCTCAATCCCGACGCCGCGCGACCGATCTGATACCTGACGGTCGAACGACCCAACCTCTGGGACCCCAGTGCCGCACCGACCGGCCAAGGAGAGCAACGATGCTGCCAGCTCGCAACGACGCGAAGTGGCGGATGCTCGTCGAGCACCCTGAACACTTCACCTACACCTTCCTGGCGCTGAAGATCTTCATGCAGCGCGTCGCCCGTCGCGGCGGGTCGAGCATGAGCGCGACGGACCGCGAGACTTCGATCGACGAGGCGTACGCGTTCTTCCAGAAGAACGAGCGGCTCCTGGCCGCCGACATCTCCCAGATCTTCGGCTGACCCCCACCCCCACGGACGAAGGACACCCACGATGTCAGGCAAGCTCCGGACCCTGTCCGAGACCGCATCACTGCTCGACCAGGGCGGTCACCTGCTGGTGGCCGGCGACGAGGCGCTCCTGGCCCAGCTCCCCGCCGGGGAATGGATCGGTGGCACCATCCCCTACTTCATGACCGCCGACGGTGGCCAGGTCAGTCGGGACCTGCTGTTCGTCGATGAGCTCCCCGGCTCCGTCACGGACGTGAAGGTCTCCTCCTACGGCCCCGACGAGCTCCAGAACATCCCCGCCGACGCGTATGAGAACGGCTTCAGCGTCGTGATCCTCCCGGCGACGTCCACGGTCCACGAGCGGTATGCCGCCGAGGCGGCCGAGATCCCGGGGATCTTCGACCGGCCCGTGGTGGGCTGGGTCTCGGGAGTCCACCTGGACGACCTCGGCACGGTCGCGCCGAAGGTGTTCGCCGGCTCAGGCGACGCGCGGTGGGAGGACCGCGCCGTGGTGCTGCACGCGGAGCTGGCCGAGGGGCTGCTCGCGAGTGCCGAGATCGTGAACCTGTTCCACCAGGGGGACGGCCCGACCCTGACCTTCGACGAGACGGGGTTCTCGCAGCGCACCGTCCGGGTCGACGGGCAGGAGCGGAACCTCGGCGAGTTCCTGACCGAGACGGGTCACGACGCGCGGCTGCCGCTGGTCGCCGACTACTTCGGCGCGATGATCAACGTGTCGTTCCAGGACGTCCCGCCCGGTGGTGAACCCGTCTCGCTCTACGCGCCGGTGTTCGCCGGTGTCGAGTACAAGCTGGCCGCGCCGGTCGGCGACTACGTCACGGAGTTCGCCGCACACCTGCCGCACGGATCGGTTGCCCCGGTGTTCTCCTGCAACTGCATCTTGAACTTCCTGTACTCCGAGCTGGAGGGCAAGAAGACCGGAGACATCGCCGGGCCGATCACCTTCGGCGAGATCGCGTTCCAGCTGCTCAACCAGACGCTGGTGTACCTGAAGATCCACGACTGACGCCATCGGTCCTCGGTTCCGACCGTCGCGACCCTCGCGATGCCGCGGGTGCCGCAGGTCGACCGACGGCGGTTCGCCCTCCCGGACGGCGTCGCCTCACGCGAGGCCGCCCGAGAACTGGGCGCACCCAGCCGGGCGTGGCACGATCTCGTAGATGACCGGCACCCCCGCCACGGAGCAGCGACTGCGCGACCTCGCGCGCCTGCGTCGCGTCCGGGACCGGATCGACCGGGACTACGCGCAGCCGCTGGACGTCGAGGCCCTCGCTCGCGGCGTGCACATGTCGGCCGGGCACCTGAGTCGGGAGTTCCGCCTCGCCTACGGCGAACCGCCGTACACCTACCTGATGACGCGGCGCATCGAGCGGGCGATGGCGCTGCTGCGGCGCGGCGACCTCAGCGTCACCGAGGTCTGCTTCGCCGTCGGCTGCTCGTCGCTGGGCACCTTCAGCACGCGGTTCGCCGAGCTGGTCGGTGTGCCGCCGAGCATCTACCGGCGTGACGCGGCGGGCGCCTGGGCGGGGCTGCCGTCGTGCGTGGTCAAGCACGTCACCCGACCGGTCAGGAATCGAGAAGCGTCGGTCTCCGGACCGCGGCTAGCGTGACCGTCATGGACCTCACCATTCTCAACACGTTCCTCCCGCAGGACGATCCGGACGCCGCGCTGGCGTTCTACCGCGACATCCTCGGCTTCGAGGTGCGCAACGACGTCGGCTACGGCGCGATGCGCTGGATCACCGTCGGCCCCGCAGGACAACCCGGGACGTCGATCGTCCTGTCCCCGCCGGCCGTCGGCCCGGGCATCACCGACGACGAGCGCCGGACCATCACCGAGATGATGGCCAAGGGCACCTACGGCATCATCACCTTCGCCACGTCCGACCTCGACGCGACCTTCGCCGAGCTGCAGGCCGCCGGCGTCGACATCGTCCAGGAGCCGATCGAGCAGCCGTACGGGGTGCGTGACTGCGCGGTCCGTGACCCTGCCGGCACCATGATCCGCATCAACGAGCTCCGGTGAACGGCCCGGCCGGCGCACCGAGCACGACGCCAGGGACGACGGGACGGGCATGACCTCAGGGACGGACGCACCGGGCCCGGCGCCGCACCTCGCCGACACCCACGACCTCATCCGGGTGCACGGTGCGCGGGAGAACAACCTCCGGGACGTCAGCGTCGAGATCCCGAAGCGCCGGTTGACGGTGTTCACGGGCGTGTCGGGGTCGGGCAAGAGCTCGCTGGTGTTCGACACGATCGCCGCGGAGTCGCAGCGCATGATCAACGAGACCTACAGCGCGTTCGTGCAGGGATTCATGCCGACGCTGGCGCGGCCCGACGTCGACGTCCTCGACGGTCTGACCACCGCGATCATCGTCGACCAGGAGCGGATGGGCGCCAACGCCCGGTCGACGGTGGGCACCGCGACCGACGTGAACGCGATGCTCCGGATCCTCTTCAGCCGGATCGGGCACCCGCACGTCGGGTCGCCGCAGGCCTTCTCCTTCAACGTCGCGTCGGCCACCGGGGCCGGTCAGATCAAGGTCCAGAAGGGCGCCGCGAAGGCTGAGAAGCGCACGTTCACCATCACCGGTGGCATGTGCCCACGGTGCGAGGGCATGGGCTCGGTGAACGACATCGACCTGTCCGAGCTGTTCGACGAGGGGTTGTCGCTCGCGGAGGGGGCGCTCACGATCCCCGGGTACGTCGCGGGCGGCTGGAACTACCGGCTGTACGCGTCCTCCGGGTTCGTCGACCCGCACAAGCCGATCCGCGACTACACCGCCCAGGAGCGGCACGACCTGCTCTACCGCGAGCCGACGCGGATGAAGATCGAGAACATCAACATGACCTACGAGGGGTTGGTGCGACGGATCCAGTCGTCGATGCTGTCCAAGGACGTCGAGGCGATGCAGCCGCACATCCGGGCGTTCGTCGAGCGGGCGGTGACGTTCACGCCGTGCCCGGACTGCGGTGGCACCCGCCTCAACGAGGCTGCGCGGTCGTCGAAGGTCGCGGGGGTCAGCATCGCCGACGCCTGCGCGAGGCAGATCAGCGACCTTGCCGAGTGGGTCCGCGGCCTCGTCGAACCGTCGGTGGCGCCGCTGCTCGGTGCGCTGCAGCAGACGCTCGACTCGTTCGTGGAGATCGGGCTCGGGTACCTCTCGCTCGACCGCTCGTCCGGCACGTTGTCGGGTGGTGAGTCGCAACGCGTCAAGATGATCCGGCACCTCGGATCCTCGCTCACCGACGTCACGTACGTGTTCGACGAGCCGACCATCGGCCTGCACCCCCACGACATCGCCCGGATGAACGCCCTCCTGCTGCGGCTGCGCGACAAGGGCAACACGGTGCTGGTCGTGGAGCACAAGCCCGAGTCGATCGTGATCGCCGACCATGTCATCGACCTCGGACCCGGCGCCGGTGCGGCGGGCGGCACGGTCTGCTTCGAGGGCACCGTCGACGGGCTGCGAGCCAGCGGCACGCTGACCGGGCGTCATCTCAGCGACCGGGTCTCGCTCAAGCCGACGGTGCGCACGCCCACGGGCGCGCTCGAGATCCGCGGCGCGACGGAGCACAACCTGCGCGACGTGGACGTCGACGTCCCGCTCGGGGTGCTCGTCGTCGTCACCGGCGTCGCGGGCTCGGGCAAGACGTCCCTGGTGCACGGGTCGATCCCCGCCGGTCCGGGCGTGGTGTCGGTCGACCAGGGTGCGATCCGGGGGTCGCGACGCAGCAACCCCGCGACCTACACCGGGCTGCTCGACCCGATCCGCACGGCGTTCGCGAAGGCCAACGGCGTGAAGGCCGCGTTGTTCAGCGCGAACTCCGAGGGCGCCTGCCCGACGTGCAACGGAGCCGGGGTGATCTACACCGACCTCGGGATCATGGCGGGCGTCGCGACGACGTGCGAGGAGTGCGAGGGCAAGCGGTTCCAGGCGTCGGTGCTCGAGTACCGCCTCGGTGGCCGCGACATCTCCGAGGTGCTTGCGATGTCGGTGACCGAGGCCGAGGAGTTCTTCGGTGCGGGCCAGGCGCGCACCCCGGCCGCGCACGCCGTCCTCGACCGGCTCGCCGATGTCGGGCTCGGCTACCTCAGCCTCGGCCAGCCGCTCACCACGCTCTCCGGCGGCGAGCGGCAGCGGCTCAAGCTGGCGACCCGCATGGGGGAGAAGGGTGGCGTCCTCATCCTCGACGAGCCCACCGCGGGTCTGCACCTCGCCGACGTCGACCAGCTGCTCGGCCTGCTCGACAGGCTGGTCGACTCCGGCACGTCGGTCATCGTCATCGAGCACCACCAGGCGGTCATGGCACACGCCGACTGGATCATCGACCTCGGCCCCGGTGCCGGTCACGACGGCGGCCGGGTCGTCTTCGAGGGCACCCCGGCCGCGCTCGTCGCCGCGCGGTCGACCCTCACCGGTGAGCACCTCGCGGCCTACGTCGGCGGCTGAGGAGGTCCGACCGGGCGAGCCTTCCGGACAGGTGACGGGCCGGCGCTCGCTGCGGACGGGCAGCGGGTCGGTCAGGCGACCTGGACCGAGCGGATCGAGTTGCCGAGCCAGAAGCGCTCGATCGCGGTGGTCACCGGCACCTCGGGGTCGGAGGCCGTGCCGAGGGTGAGCAGCAGCGGCACGTAGTGGTCGGCGGTCACGTGCGCGACGGCGGCGCCCGGGGCCTTGGCCCGGTAGTCGGCCAGGGCGTCGACGTCGCCGCGGGCGAGCGCGTCGGCGGCCCACTGGTCGAAGGCCCGGGTGTGCCCGACCAGGGAGGGCTCGCCGAACACCGCGAAGCTGTGCGTCATGAAGCCCGAGCCGATCACGAGGATCCCCTCGTCGCGCAGCGGGCGCAGGCGCTCACCGAGGGCGAAAAGGGTCCGAGGGTCGAGGGAGGGCATGCTCACCTGGACCACGGGCACGTCGGCCGCCGGGTACATGGCCATCAGCGGGATGAAGGCGCCGTGGTCGAGGCCACGGCTGACGTGCTGGTGCAGCGGTGTGGAGGCGCCCAGGGTGGCAGCGATGCGATGGGACAGCCGGGTCGCGTCAGGGGTCGGGTAGCGCAGGGTGTAGTACCGCGGGTGGAAGCCGCCGTAGTCGTAGGAGAGCGGCGTGCCGGGCGCGCTCGCGGAGATCGCCACGGGGGCGTTCTCCCAGTGCGCGGACACCACGACGATCCCGCGTGGCTTGGGCATGGTCTGCGCCCACCTGAACAGGTCGTCGAGCCACTGCGCGTCGTCGAGGACCGGCGGTGCGCCGTGGCTGAGGAAGAGCGCAGGCAGCCGCCCGTCGGCCGTGTCCCACGCGCGCTGTGCGCGAGCCTGCGGCAGGACCCGCGCGAGCAGGTCGTCGTAGGCGCCGGCCGGGACGGCGGGGTGGAACGGGTCCGGGGCGGTGCCGGTCATGGTCGGTGCTGTCCTTCGCGTTGAGGGGTCGTCGCTGGTCGGGCGCCGTGGAGCGGAGCCCGAGCCGCGACCTGCTAGAGGCTGTACGGGCCGAAGCGACCCCAGGCGATCACGACCGCGATCGCGAGCAGCACCACGTTGACGACGATCGACTGGGCCTCGGCGCGGCGGGCATGGGTGACGATGGCGCCCACCATGACCACGCCGAGGCCGACGGCCGCCAGCGGTGTGAGCACGGTCGCGACCCCGGTGGCGGCGGGCAGGATCAGGCCGAGCGCGCCGAGCACCTCGACGGTGCCGATGAAGCGGACCGTCGACGCCGAGACGTCGGTGACCCAGGCCATGGTCGCCTCGAGCTTCTCCTTCGGCCGGCTGAGCTTCATGGCGCCGGTGGCGAGAAAGGCGAGGCCGAGCAGGGCCTGCAGGATCCAGAGGACGGTGTTCACGGGACTCCTTCGGGAGAAGCGGGGTCGAGGCGGGCGACGATCGCGACGAGCAGTTGGTCGAGAACGACAGCGGTCGAGCGGTGGTGGGCGAGCGGAGCCGCGCGGGGGGCGGCTACCCCCACGCGGGTCACACGGTGAGAACGACCTTGCCCTGGGTGTGCCCGGCCTGGACGTGCGCGTGGGCCTCGGCGGCCTGCTCGAGCGGGAACGTGGCCTCGATCCGCGGGCGGTAGGCGCCGGTCGCCCCGAGATCGGCGGCGAGAGCCAGGTTCGCAGCGGCGTTCGCCGCGCCCTGCACCACGGTCACCCCCAGGGCGGCGGCGTTGAAGTCGGCAACGGTCGCGACCTTCGCCGGGTCGCCGACGATCGCGACGAGGTCGGCGAGCGA
>DATKTF010000320.1:0-2244 GCA_035531255.1 Cellulomonadaceae bacterium | reverse complement strand
TCACCAAGGCCGAGACGTTGCGCAACGACCTGGACGACCTGGGCGCCCGGATGAACGACCTGGACGACGAGCATGCCGTGCGGCGGTGGTCCCGGTTCTTCCTGGTGACGTCCTCTGCCGGTGGGCACATCCACTCCACCCGCGGGTGCCACACGTGCCGGCCCACCACCACGTTCGGCTGGCTGCCGCAGCTGAGCGGGAAGACCGAACCGGACGCCGTCGCCGACCAGGGCGCGATCCTGTGCACTGACTGCTATCCGTCAGCCCCGGTGGAATGGACCCGCGGGAAGGTCGAGGTCGACACGTGCCCCGGGTCGGGCCAGCAGCCCGCCGGAGAAACCCGCCGGTACGCGCGCGCCGTGCACGGGGACTGCCCGGTGTGCGGGGAAGAATTTCCCGTCGGCTACGGCGGCATCCGCAAGCACAAGACGAAGAAGTAGGGGTGTGACGTGAGCTCAACGACCGCTGTCGAGCCCGTTTCGGCCGCGCTGCTGGCGGCGAAGTCCGACGCGCAGTTCCTGCACGTGACTGTCGGGGTGACCGTCCATCGCGACGGCGGGCTGATCACCCTGCCGTGCGCGTGCGGGATGCTCCTGACGAACGGGCCCGGATGGTCTCTCGACGAGCACATCCGGCTGCACCGCGCCGAGGCCAGGTTCATCGCCCTGTCGGCCGCCGCCCCCGCAGGGATCCCCCGCCTGGTTGCGGCGTTCACGCCGAGCTCGCTCGCTAGCTGAGGCTGAACGGTGTCGCCAAGGGGCCCATGTTGACCTGGGCGCCCGTCACGTCGAACGTCACGCCGGCCGCGGGAGAGAAGACCTCCACGCCGATGTATTTCCCGATCATGGCGGCGCCCAACGTCAGCGTGAAGGAAGCCCGCTCCCAGTCCCCGGTCGCGGGGAGCGTGTAGGCGCTCTCGGAGACGTACGAGCCGTCGCTTCCCGTGATCCTCGGACCGAACCTCATCGCGACGCCAGCGGGGGCCTTCACCCACGCGGAGACTGTCCACGCCTCGTTCGCGGCGGTGATGGGGGACGCACCCGGCCAGGACGCAGCCGCCGGCTGCTGGAAGAAGATGACACCCTGGTTGACGCTGAGCGTGCTGATCTCGACGGCACGGGACGCGACGGGGGACGCAAGGGTCACCACGCGGTGCGACGCGCCGTCGTACGCCTGGATGTTCGCTGCCGTGCCGCCGACGGTCGCCAACAGAAACGTCGGGTCGTAGAACGGGACGACCGGGGACGTCGCCGGGTCCACGGCAGGCACCGCGCCCCAGGTCATACCCGCCAGGGAATCCCAGCTGGCCGCCACGACGGAGGCCGGCACTCCTTGGGAGCCTGTCATGGGTGGGGCCTCGGGCAGGGCAGACAGCGACGTGAGCGTGGGTTGCCCGCCGGTGAACGAGGACAGCGACCAGACCGTTCCGGTCGTGGAGTTCTGCCCGTACAGGACGTACCCGGAGTTTGCGCCGTCGCCGATCGTGAACGCCCGGACCGTGTTGCCTGGACTCGCGGCGGGGTTGCCGCGGTCGCGGATGTCGAACCCGATCGGCGACGTCGGGTAGGCGGAGGTCGCGGAGAACAGGCGCTCCGCAGCGGTCGCGTACCGGGTCAGGTCAGCCGACACGGTTCGGTCCAGTGCGTCGCGCTGCTGGGCGCGGAACACGGGTACGGCGATGCCGCCCAGGATGCCGACGATGATCACCACGACGAGAAGCTCCACCAGGGAGAACCCGGCGTCGCGGGGCGTGCGCAGGCGGTGCATCGCGTGGGGCTCCAGGTTCGTGGGGGGACGTGTCCAGGATACGCGGGCGTCCTGCGCGGTGTATGTACACGCGCCGACGGGCGGACGCACAACGAAGGCCCGGTTCGCAGCGGACCGGGCCTTCGTTGTGGATGAACTGCTGCCGCGTGTCAGGCGACGATAACGACCTTCGTCATGGCCGAGTAGAGCAGCGGGTTGCCGTACGTCGCGCTGCCCGCGGTCAGCAGGGCCTCTGCCGCGGCGACTGTTGCAACGCCAGAGTCCGTGGGGGCTCCACCGTTGAACGACGAGGAGATGAAAATCTTGCTCGAACCGTCGGACCAGCCGATGATCACGTAACCGGCGGTCTGGCCCGTCGGGGTGACGAACGCCTCGAAGTGGTTGCCCTTCGTCGCGATGACCGCACCCGGGTTGGTCGTAGAGAACCCGACGGCGGCAACCGGGTAGCCGAGCGTCGCGGCGAAGTTCGTCTCAGCC
>DATKTF010000319.1:0-7365 GCA_035531255.1 Cellulomonadaceae bacterium | reverse complement strand
GCGTACAGGCGCGCCATCTCGGAGATGTCCCGGGACTCGAGGTAGATGTTCCGGCTGATGGCCTGGTCGATCCACTTCTGGGCGCGGGAGGCCACGTCGATGTACGCGTACGGCGAGAGCTGGAACGACGTGCGGTAGACGGCCCTGAGGTGCTCCGGGACGCCGGGCACGCGCGACAGGTCGCCCTGGGTCGCCAGCAGGTCGTCGCGGACCTGCTCCCAGAGCCCGAGCTGCTGCAGGTCGCGCACGAGGTTGCGGTTGACCTCGAGGAACTTCCCCGAGCTGGTCGCGCGGGAGAAGATCTGCGAGAACTGCGGGTCGAGACCGGGGGTCGTGCCGGCCACCAGTCCGATCGACGCGGTCGGGGCGATCGCCATGAGCGTCGCGTTGCGCATGCCACCGGCGACCTTGATCCGCATCGAGTCCCAGTCCTGCCGGGTGGTGCGGTCGACCTGCACCGGGACGCCGCGGTCGGCCTCGACGCGGGCGATCGTGTCGATCGGGACCAGTCCCTGGGACCAGCCGGAGCCCGCG
Source organism: Cellulomonadaceae bacterium (assembly GCA_035531255.1). Taxonomy (GTDB): domain Bacteria; phylum Actinomycetota; class Actinomycetes; order Actinomycetales; family Cellulomonadaceae; genus JAJDFX01. Next base: position 6,831 of record DATKTF010000319.1, on the reverse strand, counting down.
TAGGTCGCGTACGAGCCGCGCTCGCGGGCGAGGTCCGCACTCGTGTCGATCGCGTGGAAGGAGATGAACTCGACGACCTCGTCGAGAAGGTCGATCGCCTCGGGGGACTCGTAGGCGTACCCGAGACGTTCGGTGACGTCGGTGAAGCCCATCACACCGACGCCGATCGCGCGGTTCTGCTGGTTCGCGCGCTCCGACTCCGACACCGACGACAGCGTGATGTCGACCAGGTTGTCGAGCTGGCGGACCGCGTACGCGACCGAGATCCGCATGCGCTCCCAGTCGAAGCCGAGCGAGCCGTCGGCCTGCGGCACGAGGTGCTCGGACAGGTTGATCGACGCGAGGTTGCAGACCGCGATGTTGTCCCGGTCCTGCGGCAGGGTGATCTCGGTGCAGAGGTTCGAGAGGTGGATCGTGCCCGTGTTGTTGTTCAGGGCCCGGAGGTTGATGGTGTCCTTCCAGGTCAGCCACGGGTGCGACGTGGTCTGCAGGGTCACCAGGATCGCGTTGTACTGCTCGCGCGCCTTGAGCCGCTTGAACGATCGGATCTTCCCGGCCTGCGCCTGCGCGACGTAGTGCGCGTAGCGCTCGGAGAACGCGCGGCCGTACAGCTCGACGAGGTCCGGCGTCTCGGCCGGGTCGAACAGGAACCAGTCGTCGGCGGCGACGCGCTTCATGAACTCGTCGGAGATCCACACCGCGGTGTTGGCCGTCCGCACCCGGCGGTACGGGTCGCCGGAGTTCTGCTTGAGGTCGAGGAACTGGGCGAAGTCCAGGTGCCAGTTCTCCATGTAGAACGCCAGCGCGCCGAACTTCTTGCCGCCGCGCGAGATCGCCCGCAGCGTCGAGTCGATCGTGTGCATGAACGGGATCGGGCCGGTCGAGGTCGTGTTGTTGGACCGGATCGGCGAGCCCTCGGCGCGCAGCTTGGTCACGGAGAGCCCGATGCCACCGGTGCCCTTGGTCAGCCACATGACGTTGCGGACCGACGTCGCGATGTGCTCGATGTCGTCCTCCATCTGCATGACGAAGCAGTTGGAGAGCTGCGGGTAGGACGTCCCGGCGTTGACGAGCGTCGAGCCGGCGGGCAGGTAGTCGAGCCGGGAGATCTTGTCGTAGAACCGGATCGCCCACGCCGTGGGGTCGGCCTCGTTGAGGGCCAGCCCCATCGAGACCCGCATCCAGAAGTACTGCGGGACCTCGAGCGCACGGCCGTTGCGGTCGTTGATCATGTAGCGGTTGCGCATCGTGACGGTGCCGATGTAGCGGAGCAGGTCGTCACGGCTCGGGTCGATCGCGGCCGCGAGCGCGTCGAGGTCGAACAGCGTCACGAGCCGTTCGTCGAGCAGCCCCTGCTCCACGGCCTCCCGGATGTAGCCCGGGAACCGCGCCTGGTGCAGCAACGTCATCTCGAGGTCGGACTCGTAGTTGCCGAGCACGCGCTTGTTGATGACCTTGCGGAGCAGCCGCGCGGCGATCGTGTCGAAGTCCGGGTCGTCCTTGACGTTCTGCACCGCGACGCCGATCGCGGCCTCGTCGAGCTGCTCGGTCGTGATGCCGTCGAACAGCGTGATCGCGAGCTCGGCCGCGACCTGCATGGCCTTGCCGATGTGGTCCTCGAGGCCGACTGCGGCCTTGACGATGGCCTGGTTGATCTTGTCCGCGTTGTAGAGCTCCCGCGTGCCGTCCCGCTTGGTGACGTGGATCTGACCCGACTTCGCGGGGGTGAGCGGAGTCGGCTCGCCGGGCTCTGCGGGCGTGGCGTTCCCGAGGTGCTGGGTGGGGTCGGTGAGGGTCACGGCGCAATACCTCGCGACTTGATGGAGCGGGTGGCGGACGGTGCGGGTGGAGCACCCGGCACCGGTGCGGCGTCGGGCGGGTGCTCAGGAGCGGGATCACGCAGGGCTGAGCAGGTTCGAGCAGGGTTCGACGCTATCCCGGTTCACTGACATGAGCAACGCCGGCGGCTAGATGTTGTGGTGCGAGTCACGGATCACCCCCAGATGTGGGTATCCCTGTGCATGAGGCTGTGGAAAGGTGTGGACAAGCACCCGTCTCATGCACAACGGCTGTGGACGGCGAGTTCATGCCAGGCCGTGACCGTGGAGCTGCCGTGGACGAGATGCCGCAGGCACGAGACGCACGGACGAGACGTTCCGCCGACGAGACGAGGGGCGAGACCCGCCGGGTCCCGCCCCTCGTCCCGTGCCGCGCCGCGCTCCCTGCACGCTCCCCCAAGTGCGCAGGCGCTGCGGCGCGAGTTCTCACCGGACATCCCCCGAGTCGGTGAGAACGTGATCACGGGCGAGCGGCGCGTGGCCGCGTTGCCCGTGTGGACACGTGGTGCTCGGGACGATCTTTGCGCGGATCCTGCACCGATGCATCCATCTGGGACGCGGATCGATCGATGCGTCCGTTTTGACCTGGTTCACACGAGGTCGGACGGTGCCTCACGGTGCCGGGAGGCGTCAGACGATGCCGTACAGCCGGTCGCCCGCATCACCCAGACCGGGGACGATGTACGCCTTCTCGTTGAGGCGCTCGTCGACCGCCGCGACGACGATGGTGACGTCGCCCCGGTCGCCGACCGCCTCCTCGACGGTCTTGAGCCCCTCCGGAGCCGCGATGATGCACACCGCGGTGACGTCGCGCGCGCCGCGGGCGAGCAGGTAGTCGATCGCCGCGACGAGGGTGCCGCCGGTCGCGAGCATCGGGTCGAGAAGGAAGCACTGCCGACCGGAGAGGTCCTCCGGGAGCCGGTTCGCGTACGTGATCGCCTCGAGCGTCTCCTCGTCGCGGCGCATCCCGAGGAAACCGACCTCGGCGGTCGGCAGCAGGCGCGTCATCCCGTCGAGCATGCCGAGCCCCGCCCGCAGGATCGGGACGACGATCGGCCGCGGGTCGGCGAGCTTGGTGCCGATCGTCGGGGCCACCGGGGTCACGATCGGGAACGGCCGGACCCGGACCTCACGCGTCGCCTCGTAGGCCAGGAGCGTGACGAGCTCGTCGACCAGGAGGCGGAAGGTGGGCGACACCGTGTCCTGGTTCCGCAGGACGGTGAGCTTGTGGGCGACGAGCGGGTGGTCCGCGACGTGCAGGCGCATGCGGACAACCTACCGCCCGCGGGGTGCGCGTCGGGCCGGTCCGGACGGCCGACGTGGGCCCGTCGGGTCGCTCCCGACGGCACACGCGGGTCCGTCGGGCGAGGGAAGATGGGCGGCATGGGAACCGTGCACGAGGACGACGTCGTCGCGATGCGGTCGGCTCTGGCTGAGGCCAGGCGCGCCCTGGAGACGGGGGACGTGCCCGTCGGCGCCGTCGTCCTCGGCCCTGACGGCACCGTCGTCGGACGCGGGCACAACGCGCGCGAGGCCGAGGCGGACCCGACCGCTCACGCCGAGGTGCTGGCCCTGCGGGAGGCCGCACGACGACTCGGCCGCTGGCGGCTCGACGACTGCACTCTCGTCGTGACCCTCGAACCGTGCGTCATGTGCGCCGGGGCGACGGTGCTCGCGCGCGTGCCCCGGCTCGTCCTCGGGGCCTGGGACCCGAAGGCCGGCGCGTGCGGGTCGCAGTGGGACGTCGTCCGCGACCGTCGGCTGAACCACCGCGTCGAGGTCGTCGGCGGGGTCCTGGAGAACGAGTGCGGCGACCTGATCCGGGAGTTCTTCGCGACGCAGCGGTGAGGGGCCGCGGTCGCGCCGCTGCGGTGCCCGGTGGTCCCGGGCGAGGCGCTACGTGATCGGTGCGCGGGCCGAGGGCAACGCCACCGCGAGCGTCGAGAGTACCTCGGAGGTCCCCGCGTCCACCCGCACGGTTGCGAGCGGGTCGCCGCGGGTGGCGCCTCGGTTGACGATCACGACGGGCTTCCCGGTCGTGGCGGCGTGCCGCACGAACCGCAGGCCCGACATCACCGTGAGCGAGGAACCCGCGACGAGGAGCGCCTCCGCGGCATCGACCATCGCGTACGCCCGGTCCACGCGCTCCCGCGGCACGTTCTCCCCGAAGTACACGATGTCCGGCTTGAGCATCCCGCCGCAGCGGTCGCACGCGGCCACCACGAAGTGCGACGTCGACTCGATCACCGCGTCGGCGTCGGGCGCGATCTCGACGTCGGCGACCGCCCCCACCGACTCGGCGAACCCGGGGTTCAGCGCGTCGAGGCGCGTCGCGAGCTCGGCGCGCGGCACGACCGTCCGGCACCCCAGGCAGATGACGCGGTCGTAGCGGCCGTGCAGGTCGATCACGTTCCGCGACCCCGCCTGCTCGTGGAGCAGGTCGACGTTCTGCGTGATCAGACCGCCGACGACGCCGCGTGCCTCGAGCTCGGCGAGAGCGCGATGACCCGCGTTCGGGTGCGTGCGGTGCACGTGCCGCCAGCCGACGTGGTTCCGCGCCCAGTAGTGCCGCCGGAACGACTCGTCGCCCACGAACTGCTGGTACGTCATCGGGGTGCGCGGCGGCGAGTCGGGTCCGCGGTAGTCCGGGATGCCGGAGTCCGTCGAGACGCCGGCGCCCGTGAGGACGGCCAGGCGGGCGCCGCTCAGCAGCGCCGCCGCTGCGTGGATGGCGTGGTCCGTGCTCGCGGTGCCATCGGCGCGGTCGGGACGGCCGGAGGAGGGGTCACCGGGGGACTGTCGGGCGTCGAGCACGGCTCCACGGTACGTCGGCGCCCTGGATTCGGTCGCCGGGGCCGGACCGGGTACGCTTCCCCGCGAGGTAGCGTGTCCGAGTGGCCTAAGGAGCACGCCTCGAAAGCGTGTGTGGGTGAAAGTCCACCGTGGGTTCAAATCCCACCGCCACCGCCATGGGGTCCTTACATAACTGGGGGCCCGAAGGTTACGAAACCCCTCGCCGGAAGCCGGAAATGGCTCTGGGCGAGGGGTTTCGCTGTGTCCCGGCCCTTCTTTGTGATGCGTGGGGGCCCGCGGCGGGCATCCCGAGCGTGGGTAGGGCGTGATGGCTCCGAAGCCACCGGATGCCGGGTCGATCTCCTCGAACCCAACCGGCTTGACCTCCATCAGGGTGAGGGGGTCGGCGACGTCACCGGCTTTTTGATCATCGTTGCTTTGCTTTGCTTTGCTTCGCTTCGTTGCTCTTGCGGTGATCGGTCACGTCGACGACGACTTCGTTGCGACGCAGGAACCAGGGCTTGAACGGCGGGTCGAACCGGGCGAGGCGCGGCGCCCCGACCGCGCTGAGCCCCTCGGCCTCGAGCGCCCGAAGCAGGCTCTCCAGGTGGCGTTCGTAGGAAGCTCTGGACCAGCGCCCGGAGTACCTCGCCGCGGCGGCCAGGCTCGACGGAACCGTGCGGATCACGACTTTCGGGTTGGTCGGTTCGGGCGCGGTCTGCGCGGTCATCGTGGCCGGCAGGACGAAGGCCACGGTGTACCCGCCCTCGTCCGAGCCGTGCTGGATGACCGGAGCGGTCATCGCCACCTTCTCCGCGGTGTTGGAAGACTGGACGACCGGCGCGGTCATCGCCACCGAGGTCTGGGAGCGGTTCTGTCCGGTGATGTAACCGAAGAGAGACCTGAAGGCGGCATTTCCGGCCTGGTCGAAGGGCAGGTGGGCGGAAACCTCGGCGACGACGTGGGACGGGTAGCGCCGCAGTTCGAAATCGTCAAAGCGCTGCATCACCTCGAAGGGCTGCTCTTCGGTCACATGGGCGGACGCTACACGGGCCGGACGGGTGTGGGCAGAGTCTGGAACGGGTTGCCTCATAGCGGGGTTGCGATGACGACGACGTTGTCGGTGTAGTGCCGGGTGCGGCTGTCGAAGTCGCCGCCGCAGGTGACCAGGACGAGCCTGGGCAGCTCACCCTGCGCGAAGAGCGTGCGCCACGGCAGGTCTTGCTTGAGGTATCGCCAGCGGGCGCGCACGACGTATGTCATCTCGCTGCCCGGCCCGCGAACGGTGAGCTGGGCGCCGACCGGGGCCTGGGACAGCCGGGCCAGTGCTCCGGGCCCGGTCTGCGCGGAGTCGACGTGACCGGCCATCAGGACGGTGCCGACCGGCGAGCCCGGGGCCGCGCCCCCGGACCACCAGCCGATGACCTGGGCGTTGTCGGGGATGGTGAGAGCGCCCCCGGGTTCGACCCCGACCGGTACGACCGCAGCATCCACGCCCAGCGCCGGCAGCACGAGGCGCCCCGGACTGAACGACTCGTCCACCAGTGCCCCGGAGCCAGCAGCGCTGCTGGCGGAAGGGGTGGCGGCTGGCGATGAGCCTGCCGTGGTCGGAGCGGGGGAGGCGGCGGGTCGCGCCGGGGCCGTGGAGCTCGCCGGCACAGTCCCTGCCGGCGCGAAACCTGGTTTCAGCGCCCAGCCCACCACCAGGACGACCCCGGCGAGGACCAGGCCCACGCCGAGCAGGCCGGCGACCAGGCGAGGTCCGCCCGGCCACCGGCCTGCTCTTTGGGGTTTGCTCACGCGCGGACGGCAACCTGCCGGCGTGCCCGCACGGCCACGCCACCGACCAGCAGGAGCCCTGCACCGGTCAGCGCGATACCGAGCATCGGTGCGCCGCTGTCGGCCGCCTGGCCACCGGAGCCTGCGGCAACGCCCGTCACCGAGGCGGAGGCCGCGGTGTAGGACTGGGTGACCGCGGTGAGGTTCTTGTCTGCCAGGCTGCCGATCGCGTAGACGATCGTGGTCGAGCCGCCCTTGAGGGCAAGGTCAACCGGCCCGGTCACCGGGGCGGTCGTGCCGGCTGCCGCGACTGAGGCGCTGACCGTGCCGGCCGGCACCATGAGGGCCTTCTCGTTCGGGTTGGTCAGACCTGAGATGACGGCTGTGCCGCCGGCCAGGACGTCCACCGCGGGGGCCGCAG
>DATKTF010000318.1:0-15518 GCA_035531255.1 Cellulomonadaceae bacterium | reverse complement strand
CCTTGGAGGACCACCACGGGTTCTCCCCACCGGCGCTCCGGAGCAGCGCCCGGGCTTCGGCGAGCAGCGCTCGGTCCCCGCTCACGAGCTCGACCTCCCACTCACGCCAGGTCTGCACGCTGTCGAGGCCCGCGGGTGCGGTGAGGTCGTGGGCTCTCACCGTGTCATCCACCACCTCCGCGACGAGCGCTCCGGCGGCGTCGCGGAGACGGTGCACCTCGCGCCGGGTGGCGAGCGAGAGCGCCGGCACCACGCTCGCGCCGCGCAGGCGGGAGCGGAGCGGCGCCACGAGCTCAGCAGGGACCTCCGTGCCACCCAGCGGCGCGTGGATCTCCGCCCTCTCGTCCGCGCCGACGCGCAGCTTGAGGTGCCACCCGGCGTCCGCCCCGCCGGTCCGTCGCCGGAGCGTGATTCCCGCGATCGCGAGCCGCCGGTCCGCCGTGTCGAAGTACACCGCGTCGAGGTCGACGACGAACGGCGGGTCCACCGCCGCGACGGACGAGAGCGCCGTCAGGTCGGGAAGCTCGGTCAGCTCCGGCGCACCGAGCTTGACCTCGATCTCACGATGAGCCGCCATGCTCTCGGACGATACGCACACCAGCGGTCTCGCGCCGGTCGAGCCGAGCTACCCGCCGGTCTCGCGTCGGAACGCCTTCACGGCGCTGCCCACCGTCGGGAAGAAGTGCTCCGGTCCGAACCGCGCACCTGCTCCGAAGCGAAGGAGGCGGTCCTTGACCGGGCCCTTCATCTCGGCGAACACGAGGCTCGTCCCGCGCCGCTCGAGGTGCTCGTCGAGCTCGATCAGGTCGTCGAGCGCCGTGGTGTCGATCCCGGTGATCGGCTCGGCCGCGACGACCACCCACCTCACGGGTTGCGGCGCGGCGTCGACCAGGTCCTTGACGAACGAGACGAACACGGCGCCGTTCGCGAAGAACAGTGGTGCGTCGAACCGCGCGATCACGAGTCCGGGGGTGCGACGTCCTGCCGGGTGCCGGCTGAGGTCGTGGTAGCCCGGCGTGCCGTCGAGGCGCACGAGCTCTGCCCGGTACGGGTCCCATGCCTGCCTGACGAACGTGACGAACGACAACCCGATCGCCACGAGGATGCCCTGAAGCACCCCGATGAAGGCCACACCGAGGAACGCCGCGACGAGCAGGCCCGTCTCGCCAGGGCTCATCCGCGCGAGTCTGATCAGCCCACGGACGTCCACGAACGACGACGCCGCGACGATCACGACCGCAGCGAGCGTGCTGGACGGGAGGTAGGCCGTGACGCCGGGGAGCACGACCATGAACAGCAGGACGAGCACCGCGGCCACCACTCCCGCCAGCTGCGTGCGCGCGCCCGCCTGCACCGCGACGGGGGTGCGCGACGTGCTCCCGGAGACGGGGAACCCTCCGAGCAACCCGGTCGCGGCGTTCGCGACCCCGAGCGCTCCCATCTCCTGGTTGCCGCTCACCGCGTACCCGTGACGACCGGCAAGGGTCCGCGAGAGCACCCCGGTGTCCGCGAACGCGATCAGGGCGATGCCAGCGGCCGGGACCAGGAGAGCCATGACGTCACCCGGCCGCAGACCTGACAACGCCGGTGCCGGCAACCCGCGCGGAAGCGCCCCGACCACGGCCAGGTGCTCACCCAGGCCGAGCACCGCCGTGGCCACCATCGATCCGGCGACGGCGATCAGGACCCCGGGGACGGGCGAGCCGACGCGTCGCGCGAGCACGATGACGGCCCACGACGCGACTCCCACGAGCACGGCAGAGCCGTTGGCGGTGCCTGCGAGGACCCCGCGCGCGGTCTGGCCGAGCGTGGCCCAGACCGAGCCACCGGGCACGGCCGTACCGAGCACCTTCGGGAGCTGGCTGACGATCACGACCAGAGCGATGCCGTTGAGGTAGCCGACCCGGATCGGCCGCGACAGCAGACCGGTCACGAAGCCCAGCCGCAGCGCGCGACCGGCGATCAGCACGACGCCCATCAGGACCGCCAGGAGGCCGGCCAGTGCAACCGCGCGCTCGGCGCTCCCGAGAGCGAGCGGCAGCACGGCAGCGGCGATCATCGGCGCGAGCGACGAGTCGGGTCCGAGCACCAGCACGCGCGAGGGTCCGACGAGGCCGTAGACGAGCAGCGGCACGATCGTCGCGTACAGCCCGGTGACGGGCGGAAGTCCGGCGACCTCCGCATAGGCCATGCCGGCCGGGATCACCAGGGCGAAGAGCGCGGCACCCGCGGTGAGATCGGGCCGGAGCCACGCGCGCTCGTAGCGCCGCGCGACGCCGACGCCAGGGAGGAGCTCGTCGATCCACCCGCGACCCCGGGAGCCGCTCATCTCCCCACTCTAGAGCGGCGTCGACGCTCCTCCCCTGGCAACTGGACGCCGGACGGCGCACGCTGGAGGTGAGCGCGGTGAGCGCGTCGTCCCACCGGGACCGCCTGGAGGACGAGCCCGCGTCGGGCTCCTCGGAGGTGAGCGACCGTGGGCACGGCGGTGGCACGCGGGAACCGGCACCGGGCCGGTGGGGTGGTCGCGGCACTGGTGATCGTCGGAGTGGTCGGGTGCTCGGGGCCGAGCGGCGCGCCGACGTCGCCCGCCGGCTCGACGCCATCGGTCTCCGGCTCCACCACCGGGGCCGCTCCGACCCCGCGGCCCCCGGAGACGCCGGCGCCCGCACCGACCGTCACGCCGTCGAGCGCCCCGTCACCGACGACCCCGACGCCGGCTCTTCCACCACCGACTGCCGCATCGCCGGCTCCGCCGGAGTCGCCCGTCGCCATCCCGGACTCGTGGCGGGGGATCGACGTCACGAGGCTCCCCACGACGCTCCCGGTCGTCGCGCTCACGTTCGACGCCGGTGCGTCAGACGCGGGTGTGCGCCCGATCCTCGACACCCTGGCCCGGTACGACGTCGCCGCCACGTTCTTCGTGACCGGCGCCTTCGCCCGCGCCTACCCCGACGCCGTGCGCGCGATCACGGCGGCAGGCCACCCGATCGGCAACCACAGCGACACCCACCCGGACTTCACGGTCACGACCACCGCGGAGATCCAGGCCCAGCTCGCCGCGGCCGAGCGAGCGATCGTGGCGCTCACCGGGCGCCCGGCCGCGCCGCTGTTCCGGTTCCCGTACGGCGCACGCACCACGCTCGACATCCAGGTGGTCAACGCGGCCGGCTACATCCCGTTCCGGTGGACCGTCGACACGCTCGGCTGGAAGGGCACCAGCGGGGGGATCGACGCAGCGACGGTGATCAGGCGCGTGCTGGACACCGCCCAGCCTGGCCAGATCGTCCTCATGCACGTCGGCGCGAACCCCACGGACGGCACGACCCTCGACGCCGACGCGCTGCCTCGCGTCATCGAGGAGCTGTCCGCCCGGGGCTTCGGCTTCGTGGACCTGCGCGAGATGCTCCCCTGAGAGGGGGCACCGGCTCCGTCAGCGACCACCCGTCAGCGGACGGTGACGTTGGGCGACACCGCCCGCGCCGTAGGGGTAGTCGGCAAGATCGGGCGCACTCACCGCATCGAGGTGCTCGATCTCCTCTGCGGTGAGGACGACGTCGGCGGCACCGAGGTTGTCGGCGAGCTGCGCCGGGGTGCGCGCGCCCAGGATCACCGAGGTCACCGCGGGTCGTGCCTCGAGCCACGCGAGGGACACCTGCGCGTGGTCGATCCCGTGGGCCGCCGCGACGGTTGCGACGGCGTCGATGACACGCCAGGTGCGCTCCTGCTTGTTCCGGGGTTCCCACGCCTCCATCCCGCGCGCCGGGTCCTCGCCGAGGCGCGTCGCGCCGGTCGGGTCGGTGTCACGGCGGTACTTGCCCGTGAGCCACCCGCCCGCGAGGGGCGACCACGGGAGGAGTCCGATCCCGGCATCCAACGACGCGGGGACCACCTCGGACTCGATCTCCCGGACCAGCAGGCTGTACTGAGGTTGCAGCGTGATCGGCGCCGTGAAGCCGAGGGCGCGCGCGACGTGCACCGCCTTGGTGAGCTGCCACCCGAGGTAGTTCGAGAACCCGTAGTAACCGATCTTCCCCGCGCTCACCGCGTCGTCGAGGAAGCGCAGCGTCTCCTCGATCGGCGTCGCCGCGTCCCAGGCATGCATCTGGTAGAGGTCGACGTGCTCCACGCCGAGCCGCCGGAGGGAGGCGTCGAGCGCGAGCCGGAGGTGACGCCGGGACGTCCCGAGGTCGTTGGGGCCGGCGCCCATGGGGAAGCGTCCCTTGGTGGCGATCACCATCTGCGCACGTTCCGTCGGGTGCGACGCGAGCCAGTGGCCGATGATCTCCTCCGACGTGCCCGCGCTGTACACGTCTGCGGTGTCGATCAGGTTCCCGCCAGCCGCGACGTAGTCGTCGAGGATCGCGTGCGAGGTCGCCTCGTCGGCCTCGTTGCCGAACGTCATGGTCCCGAGCGCGTAGCTGGAGACGACGACCCCGCTATGACCGAGAGTGCGATAGCGCATGAGTACTCCTTCTGAATAGTGTGATTCGTAGTGCCGAGAGTGATTGACCTGCACGATAGTCGCACACGTCGCCGCACGAGTGCCCGGAAGTTCTCGTGGCACGCACGCGTTGCGGGTGGTGACGGGTGCGCCGACGCGAGGAGAGCGACATGACCGCGACGAACGACTGGAACGCGCAGATCATCGACGAGTTCCGCACGCACGAGGGCAGGGTCGGTGGACCTTTCGCGGGCGCACCTCTCGCCCTCGTCCATCACCGTGGACGGTCGAGCGGACGCGAGTACGTCGCCCCCGTGATGTACCTCGCCGACGACACCGACCCCGCGACGATCTACGTGTTCGCGTCGAAGGCCGGTGCGCCGACGCACCCGGAGTGGTACCACAACCTCCTCGCCGCCGGTCGCACCGAGGTCGAGGTCGGGACGGAGTCCTACGCGGTCGCGGTGACCGAGGTCGGCGGCGCCGATCGTGACCGGATCTTCGACGAGCAGGCGAGCCGCTACCCCGGCTTCGCCGGCTACGCGGAGAAGACCGCGGGAGTCCGCACGATCCCGGTCCTCGCGCTGCGTCGCGTCTGAGCCGCACGTCGCACCGCGGTCTCGGGCCGCCGGGTGACGTGCCGCGGGTGGCCACTCCTCCGCCCCCGGCGCCGCGAGCTCCCTTCCCGCGCACCCACGGTTCGGTCGTCGACCGTCACAGGAACCCTTGCCACCATGCCACCGTGACGACCGACGAGACGCAGCAGGGCCGTGCCGTCCCTGCCCTCGACGCCGCCGTGCGGCAGGGCGCGAGCAAGGTGCCCGAGGTGACCGTCGCGTTCTGGGTCACCAAGGCGCTGACGACGGGCATGGGCGAGTCGACGTCCGACTTCCTGGTGCACCGGATCCCGCCGGTGCTCGCCGTCCTCCTCGGCGCAACGGGCCTCGCCGTCGCTCTCGTCGTCCAGCTCCGGGCTCCGCGCTATCGGCCGTGGACCTACTGGTTCGCCGTCTCGATGGTCGGCGTGTTCGGCACCATGGCGGCCGACGTCGTGCACGTCGGGCTCGGAGTGCCCTACCTGGTGTCGACCTCGGCCTTCGCGCTGACTCTCGCGGCCGTGTTCGTGCTGTGGCGCCGCACCGAGGGGACGCTCTCCATCCACAGCATCGTCACCGTCCGTCGCGAGATCTTCTACTGGCTCACGGTCATGACGACGTTCGCTCTCGGCACCGCGGCCGGCGACATGACCGCGGTGACCCTGCACCTCGGGTACCTCGACTCCGGTCTGCTCTTCGCCGTCGTCATCGTGATCCCGGCCCTCGCACATGCGAGGCTCGGTCTCGACGCGGTCGCCGCGTTCTGGTTCGCGTACATCGTGACGCGCCCGCTCGGCGCCTCGTTCGCCGACTGGCTCGGGGTCTCCCGCGAGCGCGGCGGACTGGCCCTGGGGACCGGCTGGGTGAGCCTGGTCCTCATCCTGCTCATCGTGGTCTCGGTCGCGCGCCTCGCACGCGTGCGACCGGCGCGTGACCCTGGTGCCCCTCTGGCAGACTGACGGTCGTGGGCGACATCGAGGCGACGCAGGCACCCGACGGACCGGTCCCACCGAACCCCGACCAGTGGCTGCTGCTGATCTACCGGATCCCCTCGGAACCGAGCCGCCTGCGTGCCGCGGTGTGGCGCCGCCTCAAGTCGCTCGGCGCCGTGTACGTGCAGAACTCCGTCGCAGCGCTTCCCTCGGCCGACGGCGCCGAGCGCGCGCTGCGGCGACTGCGACGCGAGATCCTGGAGATGGAGGGGACCGCCGTCCTGATGTCCTGCTCGGCCCTGGTCGGTGGCCAGGACGTGCTCGCGCTGTTCCAGGCGGCTCGCGACAGCGAGTACGAGGAGATCCTCGACAAGTGCCAGGACTTCCACGCCGGGCTCGAGAAGGAGTACGTCGCCCACCACTTCACGTACGGCGAGCTCGAGGAGAACGAGGTCGAGCTCGTGAAGCTCAACAACTGGTACGGCAAGGTGCTCGCGCGCGACGTCTTCGGTGCGTCGACGCGGAGCACCGCGCACGAGGCGCTCGAGGCGTGCGCCCAGGCGCTCGAGGCCTATGCCGCCCGCGTCTACCTCGAGGAGGGCGACGGCGCCTGAGCGCTCACCGCGCCGGGCGCGTCGCGCGACGGATGCTCGTGGGCAGCAGCACCGCGACGACGGCCGGCACGATCCACCACGTCGGGGCGGTGGTCCACCGGCTCATCGCGAAGGCCGCGACGAAGGCCAGGGCGACCCCCAGTGCCACGCGCCAGTCGTCGCCGATGATGAAGTCGTACCAGAACGCGCCGAACGCGCGGAGCCGGGCAGTCATGATGCGGAGACCTCTTCGACGGTGCGGACCGGGACGGACGCGGCCCGCAGTGGGGCGTGGCGCCGGAACAGCGACACGAGCGCCAGCGCGTACAGACCGGTCGCGGGGATCAGGACCAGGAGGGCGGCATCGGATCCGGGCCACACGACACCGGCTCCCTCGGCACCCCAGAAGATCCCGAACGACGTGAGCATGATGCCGACGACGAACTTCATGCTGTTCTCCGGCACCCCGGCGAGCGGCGCCCGGAGCGCGAGCCCCAGGGCCGTGACGAGCAGCACGGCGCTGAGCGCCGCGATCGCGGCGAGCGGGATGTTGTGCTGGTTGCTACCGAAGGTCAGCGCGATGAACGCGACCTCGAGCCCCTCGAGGACCACGCCCTTGAACGACAACGTGAAGGCGTACCAGTCCGCGACCACGCCGCGCCGCACCGCGGTCGCCCCTTCGGCCATCGCGAGCTCGGTCTGGTAGATCTGCGCCTCGTCGTGCAGGGCCTTGTGACCGCTGGCACGCAGGATGGCCTTGCGGAGCCACTGGAGGCCGAACACGAGCAGGACGCCTCCGACGACGAGCCGGAGGCCGCCCATCGGGATGGTCGAGAGGGCCGGCCCGAGCGCGGCGACGACGACCGCGAGCGTGACGAGGCCCGCGAGCACCCCGCTCACGGCGGAGCGCCAGTCGCGTGCGGTGCCGGCAGCCAGCACGATCGTGAGCGCCTCGACGGCCTCGACGACGCATGCCAGGAACACGGCGATGAACAGAGCGGTGTCACTCACGGGAGCCTCCTCGCCATCTCAGGTGCCACACGATCGCGAGGCGCCATGATCGTAACAGCCGTTAGATCGTCGATGTAACGCGCGGCGTCGACATCGGCGAAGGCGACGCAGTGCTCCGGGTCCAGCACGACCTCGACGGTGCTGCCCCGGGGATGGGCCCGCGCCGCGTGCACGGCACTCAGGAGCCACGGCCCCGCGGCGACGACGTGGTCGTACCCGCGCCCACGGTAGGCCACGTCGGTCACCACCCCCGCGAGAGCGCCTCTCCCCCGGCCGCTCGACGGCGTCCCGCCGCTCTCGGCGATGCTCGTCGCGGCAGGTCGCACGACGACGCGCACGACGTCACCCTCGACGAGCCGACCGAGACAGCGCGCATGGACGATCAGGTCGCCCACCCGGACCTCTCCGGTCTCGCCTAGCACCCGGACGACGGTCCCGACGAGCTCGCCCGCGACGCCCGTGAACCGCGCGACGAACGGTGTCGCCGGGCGTCGGTAGACGTCCTCCGGGGTCGCCAGCTGGAGCAGCTCGCCGTGGTCGAGCACACCGATCGTGTCGGCCAGGGCGAACGCCTCGGTCTGGTCGTGCGTGATGTAGATCGCGGTGGCCCCGCTCTCGCGGGTGAGGGTGGCGATCTCGACCCGCAGCCGCTCGCGCAGGTCGGCGTCCAGGTTGGACAACGGCTCGTCGAACAGGAGCAGCTGGGGCTCGGCGACCACGGCGCGCGCGAGCGCGACGCGCTGCTGCTCGCCCCCTGAGAGCTCGTGCGGGTAGCGCGCACCGTGCCTCCCGAGCCCGACCCGCTCGAGGACGCCCTGGATCCGCGCGCGGGCGGTCGTGGCGTCGAGCCGCCGCCGCCGCAACGCGTACCCCACGTTCCCCTCGACGGTCAGGTGCGGCCACAGGGCGTAGTCCTGGAACACCATCGCCAGGTTCCGGTGCTCCGGAGCGAGGTGACGCTTCCCGTCGGCCACGAGCTGACCCGAGAGGTGGATGCGCCCCGCGTCGAGTCGCTCGATCCCGGCGAGGGCGCGGACGAGCGTCGACTTGCCCGACCCGGACGGCCCGAGCAGCACCAGGAACTCCCCCGGCCCGACGGTCAGGTCGACCCCGGAGAGCGCGGTCGTGGCGCCGAAGCGCTTGACCGCCTGAGTGACCTCGAGGTGGTGCCCTGTGGTGCGCTGCACGGATCCCTGCACCGATGCGGTCATGACGTGACTCCTCCCATGCGATGCCAGCCCGACGGTGCGAGCAGGCGGAACAGCGTCCAGACGAGGGCGACGACGAGAAGCACGACCAGGATCGCGACGACCTCCATCGCGGTCCCGCCACCGAAGTCGTAGCCGGCAAGGGCCTTGGTGATGCCGACCGACACCGGGGCGTGGCCCGGCGGGTAGAGCAGCTGCGAGACCGGGAGCTCGAGCAGCGTCCCGGCGAAGGTCAGGACCCAGGCCGCGAGGATCGGACGGGCGAGCAGCGGCAGCACCGTCCGCAGCCATGAGGCGACCATGCCGGACCCGTGCACCCGGCCCGCCTCGCGGAGCGACTCCTGGACCTGGCTGACGTTCCCGAGCAGCACCCGGGACGTCGACGGGAGCGCGGTGGCCAGGTAGCCGAGGACGAGCAGGCTCGTCGTCCCGTACAGGTGGATGCCCAGGCGGTTCACCACCGGCAGGTTGTACGTGAAGATGTAGCCGGCCGCGAACACGATGCCGGGCAACGCGACGGCCGTCAGCAGCAGGAGGTCGAGGACCTTGCCGCTGACCCGACCGCCTCGGGTCGAGAGCATCCGCGCCGCCACGACGCCGAGCACCGCGGTGACCGTCGCCGTGATCGCCGCCAGCTCGGCGGAGTAGAGGAGCGGCGACCGGAGCGCGGGGCTCTGCAGGACCCGGCTGTAGTTGGCCAGCGTCAGCTGATGGCTGCCGACCAGCGACCCGAGACCGTTGATGAGGGACGCCGCCACCGCACCGACCGTCGGCACACCGAGGCCCACGGCGACGAGGACGGCGAGCGCCGCGACGACCACGACCTGCGCCGGTCGCGTCAGGTGATGTCGGCGAGCGGGTCGGCTCCGCCCTCCGAGCACGCGATAGCTGCGACCCCGCAGCGCCCTGGTCTGCGCCACCAGGGCGAGACCGGCCATCGCCATCAGGACCCACCCGACGGCAGCGGCCTGCGGGAACTGCACCGGGAAGCTGTCGATCGCCTGGTACAGGGTGAAGGTGGCGACCGGGAAGTGCGCGTCGTTGGCGAGCGTCGCGGCGACCCCGAAGTCACTGACGGACTCGGCGAACACGATCGCGAACGCGGACCAGCACGCCGGGGCCACGAGGGCAGCGACGATCCGCGCGGCTGCGGCGCGACCCCCGCCGTGCACGCGCGCCGCGACCTCGAACTCCTCGCCGAGCCCGCGCAGCGCGCCGGAGAGTGCCAGGTACGCGAACGGCACCCCCTTCATCGTGAGCACGACGACCACACCCACCGGGCCGTACAGCAGGGCCCGCGGCGCTGCGTCGGGCACCCCCAGCAGGTCGAGGATCCCCGCCGGCTCGAGCAGTCGCTCCCACCCGAGGGCGACGAGGTAGGACGGCGCGAGCAGCAGGGCGAACATCGACCCGGCCCACCAGCGTCGTCCGACGACGTCGGTCCGCACGACCACCCACGCCACCGCCGCACCGAGACCGGTGGCGAGCACCCCGGCCGTCACCCCGACACCGAGCGAGTCGAGGGCCCCTCGCCCGAGGCTCCCGGTGAGGACCTGACGGAAGGCGTCGAGCGTGAACCATGCGTCGCCCTGGCCGAGGACCCGCGGGCTCACCGCGACCAGCAGGAACAGCAGGATCGGCAGGACGAGGATCGCCACGATCACGATCCAGAAGATCAGCCACGGCCCGCTCCGGACACGCGAGAGGGCCAGTCGCGCCGCACCGAGACGGGACGCGCCGGGCGCGTCCGTCCCGGTGCGGAGCCGGGGTGCCACCGCCACCATCGGGACTACTTGATCGTGGTGTCGAAGAACGTGTTGACCTGGTTCTCCAGCGGGCCCCAGAAGTACGGGTCGATCTTCTGGTACTCGGGCATCGCAGGCAGGTCCGGCAGCGCGTTCACGCCGGGGACGACGGGCCAGTAGAGCGAGTCACCGTGCGGGTCGCCGGCCTGCATCGCGGCCTGGCCGGCCGGCGAGAGGACGAAGTCGACGAACTTCTTGGCCTCGTCCTGGACCGCGACAGGTGCCCCCTTGTCGATCCCGATCACTCCGGGCAGCAGGGTCGCCTTCGGCAGGTAGGCCACCTTCGGGGCGAACGTGGCCGTAGCAGGGACCTTGGCGATCTCACCGGCGGCGGCAGAGCTCTGGATGAGCGCGTAGCTGATCTGGCCCGTCTCGAGCGCGTGCAACGTGTCGCCGTTGGTCGGGAAGACGTGCAGGCCGTTGCCCTTGAGCTTCGTCAGGTACGCCTCCCCTGCGGCGACCCCGTTGGCCTGGCCGCCGAGCTGGTTCATCAGACCGGCGATGAACGGGTACGTCGGCCCGGACTGGGCCGGGTCGTTCATCCCGACCTGTCCCGCGTACGTGCTCGAGAGCAGGTCCTGGTAGCTCGTCGGGACGGTCGACGTCTTCGCGCTGTTGTAGACGAGCGCCGCCATGACCGTCGTGCTCACCGGGACGTAGGCGTGGTCGCTCGGGGTGAGCGCCGCGCCGGCTGCGGTCAGCGTGGCCGCCGGCGTGTACGGGAGAAGCTGGCCCTGCTTGTCCAGAGCGGCGAAGGCCGTGTCACCGTCGACCCACAGCAGCCCCCACTGCGGGTTGTTCTTCTCCGCCGCCACCTTGGTGAGGAGCGGACCGGTGCTGTCGTCGACCAGCTTGACGGCGATGCCGGTGGCTGCCGTGAACGCCTTGGTCACCGGGTCGTCGTACCCCTGCGCGGAGTAGACGACCAGCGCCGGGCCGGTGCCGGTGGAGGCGTCGGCCGAGGGCGTCGGGGACGCTCCGCCCGACGCGGTGGCCGCCGTCGCCGAGGCCGAGCAGCCGGACAGGACGGCGATGAGGGCGGCGGCGGACGCTGTGCAGAGCGCGAGACGTGACGGGACGGACATGAAGTCTCCTCCGGAGCGACGTGACACTCGATTCGTAACGGGCGTTACACACGCTCGCTCACCGCCGTTGCTTCGAGAAGTGACTCTGGTGACATCTAGATGAACGTTCTCGAAACGCGGCAGGCGTCGGGCCTCGCCGCGCGGTCGGCGCTGTCATACCAGGGACCGAGGATGGCGGAATGACGTCACAGCACGAGATCGCCCTGCAGCGCCTGGTCGCGCAGCAGCTCGCGCAGCCGCGCGCGTGCACCGCGACGGAAGCCGTCGGCTCACTCGGCGCGCTCCAGGCGCAGGACCTCGACGGCGGTCTCGCGTCCGTCGCGCTACGTGTCGCCCGGGGCACCCGGAGCGCCGTCGTCCGGGCGCTCGACGGTGCCGACGTCGTGCGTTCGTGGCCGCTGCGCGGAACGTTGCACCTGGTGCTCGCGACGGACCTTCCGTGGCTGCTCCGGCTGCTCGCGCCGCGATCGATCGCGGCGGCGCGCACGCGCGCACGACAGCTCGACATCGACGACGCGGTGGTCTCGCACGCCGCGCACGTCGCGGGCCACGCTCTCGACGGTACCCGCGGACTCGTGCGCGAGGACCTCTACCACCACTGGAACGAGGCCGGGCTGCGCACCGACGGTCAGCGCGGGTACCACCTGCTGTGGCAGCTCGCCCAACGCGGCACCGTGTGTCTCGGTCCGCTGGACGGCGGTAGCCGGCAACGGATCGTGCTCGTCGACGAGTGGATCGCCCGACCCCGGGTCCTCGACGACGACGAGGCCCTCGCGGAGCTCGCCGGGCGATACTTCCGCAGCCACGGTCCGGCGACCGTCCGCGACCTCGCGCGCTGGGCCGGTCTGACGCAGACGGTCGCCCGGACCGCGACCGCGCTCGCCGCACCGGCGCTCGGCCGGACCGAGATCGACGGGACCGAGCACCTGTACGACCCGGAGATCGCCGACCTGCTCGCGATCCGCCGGTCCGCGGCGCGCGGCGTTCTCCTGCTGCCCGGGTTCGACGAGCTGATCCTCGGATACCAGGACCGTTCCGCGACGGTCCCTCCCTCCGCCGCGTCGCGCATCGCGCCCGGGAGCAACGGGATGTTCCTGCCGACGATCGTGAGCGACGGGCGAGTCGTCGGCACGTGGCGGCGCGGCTCGCTGCCGTCGATCGCCACGACGCCGTTCGAGGAGTTCCCGCCCGCGCTGGTCAGTGCGATCACCCTGGCTGCTGCAGCCTGGCACGAGGACATCGACACCTCGAACGACCTCGGGAACGGCTCGACCCACGCACCGACATGACGCGGCTCCGACGATCGCCTCCTCCGGGATCTCCCGCATCCGTGGCCGCGGGAGGTCCCCGCTCCGCCGGCGGTTTTCGGGGTCCGGGTGGAGCCTCCGTCCGATGTGCGGTCGCCCCCCTGCGGCGACCGCACCTCGAGCACCGATCACTCATTCCCTGCCGTTGCACGACCGTGCGCCGGAACTCTCCCGCTGCTGCGGACCCCCACTCATTAGTGCACGGCGCACGCGGCTCCCGCATGCCTCCGGGCGTCCGGAGTTGTCCGAGCAATGGATCGTGACGTGCGGGCACCGCGACGCGACGCCACAGGTGCGAAAGCCGAGGTCGGGCGGCCTACGGACGGCGCCGAGGACGGGGCGCGACTACCGGGCGACGGAGACAGCCGCGCACGGCGCTGCGAACGGCACGTCACCGACGACCCTGCTCCACTCGGTCGCGCTGATCGGGAAGCCGTGCAGGGCGCTCGCGCAGACGGTTGCCTGGGCCGCGGGCAACGAGGTGTCCCAGATCCGGACCGTCTTGTCCGCCCCGGCTCCGCTCACGAACGCACCGTCCGGCGAGAACGCGACGCCGTACACCGATCCGGAGATCCCTTCGAGACTCGCCCAACGCACGGGGCTGCTCGGGGACGTCACGTCCCAGAGGCGAACCGTGCCGTCCGTCATCGCCGCAGCGAGCAGCCGCCCGTCCGGGCTGAACGCGAGGTTCGCGGCGTAGCCGTCGGCCCACACGAGCGGAGTGCCCAGTCGGGTGGGCCGCGCCGGGTCACGCACGTCCCAGAGCCAGATCGAGCTGTCGTTCCCGCCTGCGGCGATCGTGCGCCCGTCGGGGCTGAATGCGGCGCTGTACACGTAGCCCGTCGGTCCGGTGATCGGCGCGCCGATCACCCGCGGATGCGCCAGGTCGCTCACGTCGATCATCAGCACGTGCCCGCTGAGCACGGAGGCGACCATGGTCTTCGCATCGGGCGAGAACGCTGCGCTGTAGACCATTCCACCGAGGTCGCCGAGACGCGACGTCGGCGCGTGCGGCACCCCGTGGGACAGGTCCCACAGGGTGATCGAGGCATCGTCCGAGGTCACGGACATCCGGGTTCCGGACGTGTCGAACGACACCGACTCGATCCAGTCCGTGTGCGCCTGCACCGAGCTGAGGTACCGCGGCGCCTTCGGGTCGCTGATGTCCCAGAAGTGCACGGCGCCGCTGGTGTCCCCGGCCACCACCAGGGAGAGGGCGTCGGAGACGGCGACAGCACCATCCAGACGCGCCTTCCCGGGTGGGGGCGACAGGCTCAGCAGCGTCGCGTCGTCGGGGTGGGACCCGTCCCACAGGCGGACACCGTCTGTCGTCGCCGTCGCCAGGACGTGCGCACCGAAGACCCCCTGCCCGGGGATGGACGAGAAGCCCGCGAGCGTCGGCCCCGGGAAGGTCCACTCGCGCAGCACGCCGTCGGCGCCCGAGGAGAACACGTTGGCCCCGTCCGGCGACCATCCCACCGCGATCACGGTCGTCGGGGTCACCAGCGACCTGATGACGGCGCCCGTGGCGGCGTCCCAGACCCACAGACGCTTGTCCGAGCTCGCCGCCGCGAGGAAGGTCCCGTCCGCACTGAACCGCACATGGTTGACCCAGGAGGAGGGCCCCGTGAGGGTCGGTCCCGCGGAGGGGTGAGCAGGATCGCCGATGTGCCACAGGTGCACGCGCGAGTCCCGCGAGCCGACGGCGAGCAGGCGTCCGTCGGGACTCATGGTGACCGACGAGACGGGACCGTCGGCGGCCGCGAACGTCGCTCCGAGCTGAACGGGACGGGCGGCATCGGCGACGTCCCACAGCGCGACGGTTCCCTGGGACCCGGCCTCGGCGACGACGCGCCCGTCCCGAGAGATGGCGACCGCCTGGGCTGTGCCGCCGAGCGCCGGCAGGGAACCGGCGGGGGTGACGGCGTTGTCGGACCCGATCGTCCACATGTGCACGGTTCCGTCCGAGTCGGCGACCGCGACGGTCGTGCCGTCGGCGCTGAACGCGACGTCGTAGATCGTCCCCCCGACGTCGGCTCCGGTCACGGCGAGGCTCACCGGGTGTCCGGGGTCCGCGACGGACCAGACCTCGAGACGGCCGTTGTCACCCCCGACGGCGACGAGGTGGCCCGCCTCGCTGAAGCTCACCGCGTACAGCGCCTTGTCGGGCACCGTCACAGACGCGATCCTGCGCGCAGGCGCACCGGTCGACCACAGGACGAGCCTCGCGGCATCCGTCGCCAGAGCGACGACGCTCCCGTCGGGGCTCACGTCGAGAGAGTTGACGATGCCCTCGGCCTGGGCGAGCCGCGCCACCTCGGTGCGACCGGACGCACTGAGGAGCGCTGTCCGGGCCTCCACGGTGTCGGCGGTCCGGTACGCCGAGACGGCGACCTGTCCGGCCAGTGCGGTATCGGTTCCGGCCAACGACTGCGATGTCACCGCGAGCTGCCGCGACACGGCCAGATCGCGGTCGCGGCCGACGGCCTTGCTCTGCACCACCGTGGCCGTGGCGAGACCTCCGGTGCTCAGCGCGA
>DATKTF010000317.1:0-2637 GCA_035531255.1 Cellulomonadaceae bacterium | reverse complement strand
TCTTCGTGGTCGGCGTGGTGCCGAAGAAGCCGACGGTCGTGCCGTCGTGATTGAGCGGACCGTCGATCTCAGCCTCGTCTGCGGTCAGCTTGCCTCCGTCGAGGTTCAGCGCCGAGCCGGAGGTGCCTTGCAGCAGGCCCTGGCTGGTGAGAGCGTCCTTGATGTCGGTCGTGGCCGCCGGACGGGTGACCGGCGTGACGCCGTAGAAGCCGACGGTCGTCCCGTCGTGGTTCAGCGCACCGTCGACCTCTAGCTCGCCGACGACGTGCAGCTTGTCGTCGGTTTTCAGGACGTTCGCTGCGCTGCGGTAGAGGTTCGTGTCGAAGGTGGTGGTACCCGACCCCCATCCAAGCTTGCCGTCGTCGTTGTCGATGCCCATGCGCGGGTTGTTTTCGCTGCCGCCGTAGTTTGAGCTATAGACCTCGAAACCTCGCCAGCCGGGGTCGATGGCGTCGCCGTAGACCCCGATGTAGGGTGCGCCGAGGCCGCCGACGGTCTCCAGGTAGCTGTCCCAGTACACGATCAGCGTCGAGTTGCCCGCCGAGTCGCGTATCTCCAGAAGGTTGCCGGTCTGGCTCGCAGCGGCCTCAATAACAAGCGGCACCGACTTGGCGGTGTCAGCCCTCGGGTTGATCATCGCGGTGTCGTCACGCGAACCGACGGTCTGTCGCAACTCGGTTATCGCGCTGCCGTCCCACTTCGTCTCGCCGACCTTGCGGTACTGATCGACGCCGGTCGGTGGCGAGCCGGTAGCACGAATCACCAGGCCGAAGGTGTAGTCCGTCGGCGAGTCGATCTGGTCTGCCGGGCCGCCGTAGTCGTTGTCGGAGGCGGTGACGTAGATGTCATAGGTGCCCGCCGCTCCCGCCGGGTGCGTCGCGTCTGCGTTCGATGTGTTGTAGCGATGCAGGCCGTTGACGGCAATGGCTTGCTGCGCGTTGCCGCTTCCCGCCGCGCAACGCACCGTGGTGTCGTTGAGCACCGCGAGGACAAACGCCGGGGCCGAGCTTCCCACAATCTCCTGGATCGAGTCGAAGAACGGCTCGTAGGCGATGTCGCCCTTGTCGTATGCGTAGTTCTGCGTCATCGCCTTTAGATCGTATCCTCGCCAACCAGGGAGGTGCCGACCAGGAACCCGGTGTCGTTCCAGTTGAAGTTCAGATCAAGGTGGGCGGGCGTGATCAACTCCACCAGTGCCTGCATGGCCCCGGCTTCCTCGGTAGCCGACGCGTAGGGGAAGTCCAGGGTCAGATTCCACGCGCTCGGATCGTTCTCCGTTACGGTCCAGTTCCCGAACCCGACGACGACGTCGATGGCCTCGCTCCAGCGCCTACCGCTGGCGTCCCGTGACAGCCAGGCGGCCAGGATGAGAGCCCGCCGGGCCGTGTCGCCGGAGTTCGGCAGGACCGGCAGTCGTAGCAGGCGCTCCCACACCTCCAGCGACCTCCACTCGGCATCGGCGTTCTGCGGGTATTGCCGGAGCCGATACTCCTCGACCGCTTCTTCCAGGCGGTCAAGCTCCTCGGCCATCGCGCCGAGCACCGCGACCGCGATGGGCGCGGCCGTGTAGAGCGTCGGCATGTTGTCCAGCAGGTTCTCGGTGCTTTGGGTGACGGGGTGGCTCATACGAGCGTGATCACATCCGTCTTGGCGATCTCGTCGGGGTCGATGGTCACGTCGGAGGCCGCTGCGTTGAGTTGCAGGCCGCTGATGTTCTGTACGCCTCGGACAGTGAAGAACGCTCCGGCAACGGCGTTGAGGATGACGTCGTCGCCTGCATCCAGGTCGTTGATGAAGGCCATGATCGCGGTCTCCAACTCGCCCTGCAGCGCCGTCGTGCCGCCCGTGCCGGTCAGCGAGTAGCCGGGCTTGAAGGTCATTGTGGCATCGACATCAACGTCGACCACGTCGGGCGTGGTGACGAACACATCGACTCCAATGGGTGCTCGGCCCGTGCCGCCCCCGCCCTGGCTGACCTGCTCGGCATCGGGGTAGACGATGCTCGGCCCGCCCGTGCAGCCCGTGAACGTTGTTGCGGTCACGCCCGTGTAGGCGATGATGTATTTGTCGATCACGATCTCGTTTGCCGTCTCAAAGCCCGTCGTGTCGAGCACGGTCAGGGTGCCGCCGCTGATGTTCTGCGAGCCGTCCAGCACCGTTGTTGCCTTGGGCGGGTCGAGTTCCTCGCGCAGCCCGGTGTAGATCGGTTTGCCGACCGGCATGTGGTCGCCGTCGGTCACGGTCAGGGTCACCTGGCCCGCCGCCGGGGTTGCTCCGTCCACCTTGACCCTTCCGACGCCGCTGTAGCTGAGGGACCAGCGCTCGTAGTCGGTTCGCGTGCCCGCGCCGGAGCCGGGTGCGTAGGCCAGCAGCAGGCGGTCGCGGTAGTTCTCGTCGGTTTCGACGTCGGTGCCGCCTCCGGTAGCCGCTGCGTTCGTGATCGAAGTGACGCCGTCGACAGGTGTGATCAGCACGCTGATCTGACCGATGGCGACGTTGCCTCGGGAGCCTGCTTCATCGGCTTGGACCGCCAGGTCGACCGTGCCGCCGGTAATCGTGCCGCCTGCGGTCGTCATGAAGCTGACCTGGTCGTCCTCGTCCATGTCTGGCTGCGAAAGCGGGATCGCCACCTGCGTG
>DATKTF010000316.1:0-3911 GCA_035531255.1 Cellulomonadaceae bacterium | reverse complement strand
GCCGAGCGACCGGAGCGCGCTCAGCACGGCGTCCGGCGTCGGGTCCGTGATCTCGCCGACCAGGCGCCCGTCGGCGAGGAACAGGACGCGGTGCGCGTACGAGGCCGCGGTCGGGTCGTGCGTCACCATGACGACGGTCTGGCCGAGATCGTCCACCGAGCGGCGGAGGAACCCGAGCACCTCGCGCGCCGACTTCGAGTCGAGGTTGCCCGTCGGTTCGTCGGCAAACACCACGGCCGGCTGCGAGACGAGAGCGCGGGCGCACGCGACGCGCTGCTGCTGCCCACCGGACAGCTCGCTCGGTCGGTGGTCCAACCGGTCGCGGAGCCCGACGGCGTCGACGACCGCGTCGAACTGCGCGCGGTCGACCGGCCGCCGGGCGATGTCGAGCGGGAGGGTGATGTTCTCGGCCGCCGTCAGCGTCGGGACGAGGTTGAACGCCTGGAAGATGAAGCCGAGCCGCGTGCGGCGCAGCCGGGTGAGCTGCCGCTGGTTCATCCGGCCGACGTCCTCGCCGTCGACGACGACGCTCCCCGAGGTCGGCGTGTCGAGACCGGCCATGCAGTGCATCAGGGTGGACTTGCCCGATCCGGATGGCCCCATGATCGCGGTGAGCTCTCCGCGCGTGAAGTCGACGTCGATCCCGGCGAGCGCGTGCACCGCGGTGTCTCCCGACCCGTAGGTCTTGACGAGACCTCGGGCCGTCGCGACCGCGTGGCCGGTGAGGCCCGGTCCGACCTCGGGTGTCGTGGGGGTGTGGTCCGACGTGCGGATGGACATGGCGCTCTTCTCGGGGGACGACGTGACGTGGGTACGGAGACGATGATCTCGAGCCGTCCGACCCCCTGGCGATCCGGGAGTGCCCTGAGTCGACCCTGAGTGTCCCCTGAGCCGGGGCGGGCGCGCGTCGGGGATGCGTCACCTTCTCGGCTTCGGACGCGCAGGTCAGGGGGCTCCGAACGCGGTGCGTCGTGCTCGACCCGAACGGCGGAGCCGAGCGGGTGAATACCCGGCTGGGGTGTGGACGCACGCGACTCGTGCCAGGAGGATGGGCTCATGCGCGATGAGAAGGAGCTGCGGGTCGAGGTGTCGGACGCCGACATCCACCTGGCCACGGCCGACTGGCTGGCGGCCCGCGACGGGGGCCTGCCCGAGGTCATCGTCGCCGATGCGTTCGACGTGTACCGGAGCCTGATCTCGGCCCAGGCGCAACAGCTCGCAGACGAGTTTCGACGTCTTCGGTCGTAGGCCTTGCGCTCTGCGGCCCCGGGTGGGCTAGGGTGAGCCCTGAAGTTGCTGTGCCTCGCACGTCATGATCGCTCTCGACCTCGGTCGGGGCGCAGAGTTCCTTACCCGGAGCGGACGACGAACACCGTGACGAGCGCTTCCGACAGTCGGATCCGCACGAACGCTCCAGGAGGAGAATCAACATGACAACAGGAACCGTGAAGTGGTTCAACGCGGAAAAGGGCTTCGGCTTCATTGCTCCCGACGACGGCGGTGCTGACGTCTTCGCGCACTACTCCGCCATCGCGACGAGCGGCTACCGCTCGCTCGACGAGAACCAGAAGGTCGAGTTCGACGTCACGCAGGGCCCCAAGGGCCCGCAGGCCGAGAACATCCGTCCCCTCTGAGGACGATCTGAGGCCCAGCGCCTCGCGCACCACCACGAATGCCCCGACCTCGGTCGGGGCATTCGTGCGTCCGGGGACGTCCGGGGTGTGCGTGCAGCCACGTGTCGGAGCGCGTCGACGGTTCTGACGGGGTCGACGGTTCTGACAGGGTGTGTGCATGGCACGTGAACCGGTGCGACTCGGCGTCGTCGGCAACGGGTGGAGAGCGCAGTTCTACCTGAGGCTCGCGGCCGCGCTCCCCGAACACCTGTCTCTCGTCGGGGTCGTGACACGCCGGTCGGAGGCCGGCGACGAGCTCGAGGCCCGATGGGGGGTGCCGAGCTACCGGTCGGTCGACGCGCTGGTGCAGACCCGACGCCCCGAGCTCGTCGTCAGCTCCGTGCCGTGGGACGCGAACCCGGAGGTCGTGACCGCGCTCGTGGCTCAGGGGGTCGCGGTCGTCTCGGAGACACCGCCGGCGCCGGACCGGGAGGCGCTGCGTGCGCTCTGGGCCACCGTGGGCGGTACGGGGCTCGTGCAGGTCGCCGAGCAGTACCTCCTCCTCCCCGGCCATGCGGCGCGGCGCGAGGTGGTCCGCCGCGGGACGATCGGCACGCCGACCTCGGTCCAGGTGTCCTCGACGCACGGCTACCACGCGGTCGCGATGATGCGGGGTCTCCTCGGGGCGGGGTTCGGGCCCACGACGGTGAGCGCGCGCTCGTTCACGGCACCGCTCGTCGACCCGATGGCGCGCGACGGCTGGACGGACGACATGGAGCCGCGTGCGGCCGCCACGGTCCTCGCGACGGTCGACTTCGGTGCGACCTCAGGGCTGTACGTCTTCACGGACAACCAGTGGCACAACCAGCTGCGTGCCCGGCGGATCGTCGTGCGGGGCTCGCGCGGTGAGATCGTGGACGACGACGTGATCAGCCTCGTGGATGCGCGCACGATCCTGCGTCGGCCGATCACCCGCTGGCAGTCCGGGCACGACCTCAACCTCGATGGGTACGACACCGAGCACCTGAGCCTCGACGGGTCGGTGCTCTGGCGCAACCCGTTCGGCGGTTCGCGGTGGTCGGACGAGGAGATCGCGATCTCGACCCTGCTCGTGCAGGCGGCTGCCTGGGTGCACGGCGATGGTGCCGGACCGTACCCGCTGGCCGAGGCGTGCCAGGACCACCTGGTGTCGCTCGCGATCGACGAAGCGGTCCGCACCGGCGAGCCCGTCGTCACGTCCTCGGAGGCGTGGGGCGGGTAGGTCCGGACCCGACGCCCCGGTGGGCCTCAGCTCCAGATGGACGGGCCCTCGGGCAGGTCGACCGGCGGGTGGAACGCCCGGACGGTCGGGCGGTCGTCGGCCGAGATCGTCGGGGGAGCGAACTCCGGGGCAGGGCCTCCGAAGAAGCACCGACAGGTGCCGTCGAAGTGCATGAGGCCGGAGTGCGGATGCGCGGCGCACGGTGCCGGCTGCGGGGTCCTTCGTCCGCCTGCCCGGGTGCTCTCGTCGACCATGACCATGGAGAGATGATCGACCGAGCGGGCCGGAAGATCAGGAACCTCGCGGGTGAATCGCCGTCGATGGACGAACGTGCACCGGTGGGGTGAGCGGGAACGTGTCCGGACCGCATGCACCGCGGCCCGTGTGTCCCGGCTGTGCAAGAACAGCGACTCACGCGACAGTGGTCAGGTGAGGGGCATCTCCTCGCGACCGCCTGCTGCTCTGGAGACACCGTGCCGAACCGTGACGACGCGTGGTTCGCCGAGCTCGTCCGCGCCCACGGCGGGCCGGTCTACCGGTACGTCGTCCGGAGGGCGGCGCGGGACGATGCCGAGGACCTCACGGCCGACGTGCTGACGATCGCCTGGCGGCGTCGCGACGACATCCCGGCGGGCGCCGAGCTCCCGTGGCTCTACCGCACGGCGGGGTTCGTGATCGCGAACCACCGGCGCAAGGGCAGACCGACGCCCGTCGGTGAGGTTCCCGACGAGGTCGACGACGACGACTCGGGCCCGGAGAGCATCGTGATCGCCGACGAGGAGGTGCGCGAGGTGCTCGCGGTGCTGAGCCCGCGCGACCGGCGCATCCTCCTGCTCCATGCGTGGGAGGGGCTCGACGGTGAGGCGCTCGCGGTGGTGCTCGGCATCTCGCGGGGTGGGGCCGACGCCGCGCTCTCACGTGCCAGGTCCCGGCTGCGTGAGGCGTGGTCGGATCGACTGAGCGTCTGAGTGCCGGCCATCCTGCCGGCGCCGTCGAACAGGATCGTCTGCTCGGAGGCCTGGCTGCAAGGCTCGGAC
>DATKTF010000315.1:0-10260 GCA_035531255.1 Cellulomonadaceae bacterium | reverse complement strand
GATGCGCCGTGAGGACGGTGACGGCGTCTGTCCCGGCCTCGAGCTCGACCCGGGCCAGGACGTCCGGGTGGTCGGCGGGCAGCAGCGTGGGCTCGGGGTCGAGGAGGTCGTGACGGTGCTCTCCGGTCATGGGGCCAGTGTCGCAGGCCTTGGCCGATCGCTCATCCGGAGCCATCCGGCCCAGCGGCGCCCTCGGCATGCGCCGTCCGCACCCGCTGGATACAGTCGAGGATCCCCCAGCCCCTCACCCCCTGGTGCGTACCGGTGATCGAGATCTCCACCTCGTCGGCGACGACGACGCTCGTCGTCTCCGGCGACCTCGATCTCGCTGCGCGCGACCAGTTCCCCGGCATCGCCGCGCGCGTCGTCGGGCTGCGCCGCCAGCTCCTCGTGATCGACATGGCGCAGGTGACGTTCATGGACTCCACGGGTGCGGCGTTCCTCATCTCGCTCGCCGACGCGAGCCGTAAGCGCGGTGGGGCGACCGTGCTCCGCGGCGCCGACGCCCGGGACCTGTTCGTGCTCGAGGTGTGCGGGGCGCTGGACCTGTTCCGGGTCGACCCCGACGGCGAGCGCGACTGACCGACGCCCGGTCGGCGCGCAACCGGGCGGCGGGCGGCCGCGTCCGTCCTCGGAGGGCCTCAGTCGTCGGAGGACCCGGTCCCGTCGCCCTCACCGGCGGCGTCGTCGGCGCGCTCGGCACGTTCCGCAAGGTCGGGGGTCCGCATCCTCGCCCAGACGAGCTTGCCCTTCGGCAGCGGGCGCCAGCCCCAGTCGGCCAGCCTCTCGATGATCCGCATGCCGTAGCCCCCGACCCGGCCCGGGTTGCCGTCTGCCGTCACCGGTGGCGCCGGATTGGCGTCCTCGACCTCGATCCGTAACCCGTCACCCGTGTCGAACAGCCGCAGCGACACCGCGCCCCACCCGTGCAGGACCGCGTTCGCGACGAGCTCCGAGGCGACCAGCTCCGCACTGCCGACGTCCGCGAGGCTCCACGCCCGACCGGTGCGCAGGACCGCATGGCGCGCCCGGCCGATCGACGCCGGTTCGCTCGGCAGCACCCACCGGCGCGCGCTGCGGCTGTGTGCGTGCACCGCCCCGTCCGTCGCGTGATCGGGCAGCCGGACGACGACGACGGCGACGTCGTCCTCGGGCCGGTCGACCAGGCCCGCGATGAGGTCCTCGCCGATCCCTGCGGCGTCGATGGCGGTGATGCCGGACGCGAGGTCCTGCAGGGCGACGAGCCCTTCGCGCAGGGGTCGGTCTCTCCGCTCGATGAGGCCGTCGGTGTAGAAGACGAGCACGTCGCCCGGGAGCAGGTCATGACGGGCCGTCGCGCGTGGGCGACCGCCGAACCCGATCATCGAACCACCCGCCTTGTCGAGCAGCGTCGGGTGGCCGTCGCGCACGAGCATCACCGGAAGGTGCCCCGCACGCGAGTACTCGAGGTGCCAGGTCCCGCTGCGGTGCGTGAGCGTCATCAGCACCATGCTCGCGGCGCGAGGGATCGTCATCCCGTCCACGACCTGGTCGACCCGCTCGAGCACCAGCCCCGGTGTCGCCAGCTCGTAGGCGAACGACCGCACGACCGAGCGGAGCTGACCCATCGCGGCCGCGGCCTCGACGTCGTGGCCGACGACGTCCCCGATCACGACGGCGACGACGTCCGGCGAGACCTGCAGGACGTCGTACCAGTCGCCACCGATCTGGGCGTGGTCCGTGTTCGGCGAGTAGTAGGTCCACACGTCGACCCCGTCGACCTGGGCCTGCTGCGGCAGCATCGCGCGCTGGAGGGTCTCGGCGACGGCGTGCTCACGCGCGTACAGGCGGACGTTGTCGACGGCGAGACCGACCCGCCGGACGGTCAGGTCGAGCACGTTGAGGGTGCTCGGCGCGAAGCCGCCCGATCCCGTGCGCGACCGCGGGACCACCGCGAGCAGCCCGAGGACGCGGCGGCGACCCTCGAGCGGGAGCAGGACGACGGTCGTGACGCGCCGGTCCGCCAGGACCTCCCGTAGGTGACCGGCGAGCCAGCCCGACGCGGTGCGATCCGGGTACGACGCCGTCAGGTCGAGATCGACCGGCTTCTCGGCGGCACCGTCGAGGAGCGCCTGGACGGGGTCCGGCCCGCGCGGTGCGCGCTGCTCGCCGGCCCGCGGGGCACCGTGGCCGTGCCGCCGCCGACGCCCGCTCGGTGGCGCGTTGACGTCGATGCCCTCGGCGGCGTGCAGTCCGCCGTCGTTCAGGAAGAACCCCGCCCACTCGATGATGCCGCCGGCGAGCTCGTCCGCGATCGCCTGCAGGGTGTACGGGTCGTCGAGGTCCATCAGAAGGCTCGAGATCTCCGTCACGACTCCGAGCTCGTGCCGCGCCTGCCGCTCGACCTCGACCTCGTGCCGCTGCGCCGCGCTCGTCATGACCTCGTCGGTGACATCGACCTGGTTCGCGACCCAGTGCGTGACCAGGCCGGCGGCGTCGTGGACGGGGGAGAGCGACACGTGGTTCCAGAACGGCTGCCCGTTCGCCCGGTACGAGAGCACCGTGCCCGACACGCTGCGTCCGGCGGACATCGCCGCGGAGAACGCCGCGATCGTCGAGAGATCGGTCTCCGGACCGATCAGCACGTTCGCGCTGCGACCGCGCACCTGCGCGAGCGTGTAGCCGGTGGTCCGCGTGAAGGCGTCGTTGACCCACACGATCGGCCGTCCTGGGACCGAGGCGTCGGTGATCATGAACGCCGCGCCGGTGGCCTGCAGGGCACGGTCACGAATCTCGGAGAGCGCCGCCGAGGGCGAGTCCGGACCCGAGAGGTTGACCACGACCACCTCCGATCGTCTAGCGTGCCCACAGGTCATCAGCTCGTCCGGGCTGCACCGCCAGGGTCGTCCCGGACGCCCGCCATACCGAGAGGAGCATCGTGCGCGACGGTAACAGCCCGACGCAGGACGAGCCCGTCCACGGTGCGTCGAGGGCCACGGGCGGGACGTCGGATGCCGAGCCCGGCACGGTCCACGTGATCCTCGGAGCGGAGCGCACCAGGATCGTGCTCGCCGGCGAGGTCGACGCGGACCTCGCCCCCGAGCTTCTCGAAGCGGGGACGGAGGCCGAGAAGGCTGGTCTGCCGATCGAGGTCGACGCCCACCACGTGACGTTCATGGACTCGTCCGGCGTCGCGTTCCTGGCGCGACTCTCGATCCGCAGCGCGCACCGCGTGCGCCTGCTCCGGGTCCCACCGACCGTGCAGTTCCTGCTCGAGGTGACCCGCATCGGCGAGCTCCTCGACGTGGTGGACGAGGCCCCGGACTTCGACACCCTGTCGCCCGAGGACGACGGCCCTCACCCTGCATGACGCTGACCCGGCAGCGCACGGGCGGCGCCGGCGACGTGCGCGACCGTGCGGCGGCCGGACGGTGTCACGGCGCGACGGGCGCGGAGGGGCCGAACGGCGCGGGACGCAGAGAGGCCCGACGGCGTGACTACCGTCGGGCCCCTCCGTCGCACGTGGTTCAGCGGATCTTGTTGCCCGCCGACCGCAGCTGCTGGGCGGCCTCGACCAGACGCGCCGCCAGGCCCGCCTCGGCCAGCTTGCCCCAGGCGCGCGGGTCGTAGACCTTCTTGTTCCCGACCTCGCCGTCGACCTTGAGCACGCCGTCGTAGTTGGCGAACATGTGGCCGGCGACCGGGCGCGTGTACGCGTACTGGGTGTCGGTGTCGATGTTCATCTTGATGACGCCGTTGTCGACGGCCTCGGCGATCTCCGCCTCGGTCGAGCCCGACCCGCCGTGGAAGACGAGGTCGAACGGGTTCTCCTTGCCGAGGACGTCGCCCACGGCCTTCTGGATCTCGGCGAGGATCGACGGGCGCAGCTTGACCGCACCGGGCTTGTACACGCCGTGCACGTTGCCGAAGGTCAGGGCCGTCAGGTACCGGCCCTTCTCGCCGGAACCGAGCGCCTTGACCGTGGCCAGACCGTCCTCGACGGTCGTGTAGAGCTTCTCGTTGATCTCGGCCGTGTGGCCGTCCTCCTCGCCACCGACGACCCCGACCTCGATCTCGAGGATCGTGCGCGCGGCCTGAGAGAGGGCCAGGAGCTCCTCGGCGATGATCAGGTTCTCCGCGAGCGGCACGGACGAGCCGTCCCACATGTGCGACTGGAAGGTCGGGAGCTTGCCCGCCTTGACCTGCTCGATCTCGAGAGCGAGCAGCGGCCGGACCCACGAGTCCAGGTTCTGCTTGGCGCAGTGGTCGGTGTGCAGCGCGACCGTGACGGGGTAGTTCTTGGCGACCTCGGCGGCATACGCCGCGAGACCGAGCGAGCCGGCGACCCGGTCCTTGATGGTCGCGCCGGACGCGTACTCGGCACCGCCGACGGAGACCTGGATGATGCCGTCGCTCTCGGCCTCGGCGAAGCCCTGGAGCGCAGCGGTCAGGGTCGAGGACGACGTGACGTTCACGGCCGGGTAAGCGAACTTGCCCGCCTTCGCCCGGTCGATCATCTCGTTGTAGACCTCGGGGGTGGCAATGCCCATGAGCAGATCTCCTGCACGTGTGAGTGGGGTGGCGTATCGGCCAAGTTTTGCACGAACGCCGCGTCGCGCGAGCAGGACCTCGTGCCCACGGGCAGAGGGCCGGGGGTCAGGCCGCGGGCGCCCGGGGGTCGGCCCGCGCCCGGACGACGACGGCGCCCGGCCCCGACCGCGATCCCGCAGGTCAGGCCACGGCGTGCTGCGAGATCCAGGCGTGCATCGCGATGGCCGCAGCCGCTGCGGCGTTGATCGACCGCGTCGAGCCGAACTGGGCGATGTGCAGGACGTCGCGGACCGCTCCGCGCGCGGACTCCGAGAGCCCGACGCTCTCCTGGCCGAACAGCAGCACGCAGGCCTGGGGCAGCGGGTAGCCCTCGAGCGGGACCGACCCGGGCAGGTTGTCGATGCCGAGCACGGGGAGGCGTGCCTCGTCGGCCCAGGTCAGCAGGTCGTCGACCGTGGCGTGGTGCAGCACGTGCTGGTAACGGTCGGTGACCATCGCGCCGCGTCGGTTCCACCGCCGACGCCCGACGACGTGCACCGCTGCGGCGTTGAAGGCGTTGGCCGTGCGGACCACCGAGCCGATGTTCAGGTCGTGGGACCAGTTCTCGACCGCGACGTGGAAGCCGTGGCGCCGGGTGTCCAGGTCGGCGACGACGGCCTCCACGGTCCAGTAGCGGTAGCGGTCCACGACGTTCCGGCGATCCCCGTGCTCGAGCAGGAGCGGGTCGTACCGCGCGCCGTCCGGACCGGCGAGGTCGGGCCAGGCGTCACGGCCGCCCGGCCAGGGCCCGACGCCGACCTCGGGGCGGTCCTGGTCGGGCATGCGGTCCTGCTCGCGCACAGGGTGCTGGTCGGACGCAGGAACCTGGTCGGACGCAGGAACCTGGTCGGACGCGGGGTCGCGGTCGGGCACGTCGTCCCGGGACGACGTCCCGGGCTTCGACGGCGTCACGCGCCCTCCCCGCGCCACGCCTGACGGACCTTGAGCCGCGAGGAGGTGTGCAGCACCGAGCCCTCGTAGAGCCGCGCACCCAGACCGACCGAGAGCGCCGCGAAGACGAGGACGAGCAGCGCCGACACCACCGGCTCCCACGCTGCGGCGTCACCCAGGATCACCCGCTCCGGCATGAGCAGCGGCGCCGTCAGGGGGAGGTACGACAACGTGGTCTGGACGATCCCCGGCTCGGTCGCGAACAGCGCGGCGACGAACGGCAGCAACACCAGCACCTGCATGACGACCGTGGTCGACTGCAGCTCCTCGATCCGGGACACCAACGACCCCGCGACGGCCCACAGGCACGCCAGCAGCACGAACCCGAGCAGGAAGAACACCAGGAACCACCCCGAACCCGCGAGCACCTGGCCCACGGCGTCCGCGCGCCCCGTGACGGCGGCGCCGAGGATCCCGACACCGAGCAGCAGCACGATCTGCCCGACGGCGAGAGCGGTGTTGCCGACCACCTTTCCCGCGAGGAGCCAACGCACCGGCACCACCGCGACGAGCAGCTCCACGACCCGCGACCGTTTCTCCTCGACGACGCTCTGGGCGATCGACACCCCGAAGGTGAGCACGGACAGGGAGAAGAGGAACGCGAACACCACCACCAGGAGCTCAGGAGGTACCGGGCCTCGCGCCGTGCCCTCGAGGAGCACGGTCGTCGGCGGGGTGGGGTTGAGCATCGCACGGAGCTGCGACGAGGTCAGCCCGGCGTCCGCCGCGGCAGCGGAGACCTGGAGCTGCGCCGAGGCCGCCTCGACGAGGCTGCCGAGAGCGTCGGGCACCGCGCCCGCGGCGATCACCTGGAGCGTGCGCACGTCGTCGCCGATGACCGCGGCCGAGACCGTGCCGTCACGGACGAGCCGCTCGGCCTCGGCGGTGGACTCGACCGGGCGCGTCGTGATCGCCGCACCGGGCAGCTGCCCGACGCCGAAGACCGAGGCGCTGCTGCTCTTCTGCGCGTCGGCGCCCAACGTGGTCGCCGCACCCACCACCTGCTGGGCGGCGCTGCCGCGGACCGCGACGGTCAACCGCGGGGTCCGGCCCTGGATGAAGGCCGGGATCGCGACCGCGAGCGCGACCACCAGCAGCATGACGACCGTCGAGCCGAGGAACGCCCGGTCGTGGAGCGTGACTGCGATCTCGCGCCGAGCGACGACGGCGACCGTGCCGCGCGCACGCGGGTCGTGGCCGATGCCGGGCCGCGCACCGCGCGCACGAGCCGGGTCCCGTCGACCGGCGATCATCGGACGACCTCCCGGAAGATCTCGGCCAGCGTCGGCACGATCGCGCCGAACTCGTCGACGGCGCCGTGGCGCAGCGCCGTCGCGAGGACGACCTGGGCGTCGGCACCCGCGTCGAGGTCGACCGTGAACGCGTCGCCGTCGACGCCCACGGCGGTGACCCCGGCGACGCGAGCGAGCTCGACCTCGAGCGGGTCGAGGAGCGGCCGAGACGACCCGCCCCCGTCCCTCGCGTCGCGGTGCGGCGGGGTGACGACCACGCGGAGGCGTCGGCCGGTCCCGGCCCGCCGGAGCGCGTGGGCCTCACCCGCGGCCGCCACCATCCCCGCGCTGATGATCACGACGTCGTCGCACAGGCGCTCGACGAGCTCGAGCTGGTGCGACGAGAAGAGCACGGGGACACCGGCGTCGGCACGCTCGCGCAGGCGCTCGGACACGAGGTCGACCGCGAGCGGGTCCAGCCCGGAGAACGGCTCGTCGAGAACGAGGAGCACGGGGTCGTGGAGCAGCGCGGCGGCGACCTGGACCCGCTGCTGGTTGCCGAGTGACAGCGTGCTGAGCACGTCCGTCCGACGCTCGGCGAGCCCCAGCGCGTCGAGCAGCGCCTCCGCACGTGTCCTCGCCGTCGCGCCGTCGAGCCCGTGGATCCGGCCGAGGTACACGAGCTGGTCGACGACCTTCATCTTGGGGTAGAGGCCGCGCTCCTCGGGCATGTACCCGAACCGTCGTCGCAGCGGGAGGCCGACCGGCTGGGCACCGAGGCGGACCTCGCCCGAGTCCGCCGCGAGCACGCCCATGATGATGCGCATCGTCGTCGTCTTCCCGGCGCCGTTGGCGCCGACCAAGCCGGTCACGCGCCCCGGACGGACCTCGAAGCTGACCCCGTCGAGAGCGAGACGGTCGCCGAAGCGTCGCGTCACCGCGTCGATCGCGAGGCCCTCGCGCATGTGTCGTCCCTCCCTCGAGCTGCCGCCCGGGTGACCACGCTAGTCACTGTGTCGCCTCCTCCGGGTCCGGTACCGGCACGCGAACACGCTCGTGCGGCCGCGCGTTCACAGGATGTCCCCCGGATCCTCTCGGGAGTCCCCGGGTCGGCACCGTACTCTGGCACCGTGCCCGAACTGACCGCCCTTGCCCAGGTGCTGCCCGCAGTCGGCCAGCTCCACTCCCTCGGACCCAGCTGGCTGAACCCCGACCACCTCATCGCGACCTTCGGGGCGTACGCCTTGATCGGCGTCTGCGTCATCGTCTTCATCGAGACGGGTCTGCTCTTCCCGCTGCTCCCCGGTGACTCGCTGCTGTTCACCGCCGGCGCGCTCGTCGCGCAGGGCACGCTGCACTTCCCGCTGTGGCTGCTCTGCGGGCTGCTGTTCGCCGCAGCGTTCCTCGGGGACCAGACGGCCTACTGGATCGGTCGACGGATGGGGC
Source organism: Cellulomonadaceae bacterium (assembly GCA_035531255.1). GTDB lineage: Bacteria > Actinomycetota > Actinomycetes > Actinomycetales > Cellulomonadaceae > JAJDFX01. Next base: position 2,062 of record DATKTF010000315.1, on the reverse strand, counting down.
CGCGCATCTTCAACCGGCCGGACTCGCGCATCTTCAAGCAGAGCCACATCACCGAGACGAACGCGTACTTCGAGCGCTACGGCGGTCGCACGGTGATCATCGCGCGGTTCGTGCCGTTCGTGCGGACCTACTCCGCGGTCGCGGCGGGCGTGGGCAAGATGCGCTACCCGCACTTTGCGGCCTTCGACGCGGTCGGTGCCCTGCTGTGGGGCGTCGGGGTGACCCTCCTCGGCTTCGCGCTCGGCAACATCCCCTTCATCAAGGCCAACATCGAGCTCCTGCTCGTCCTCGTGGTCGCCGTGTCCGTCCTGCCGATCGGCGTCGAGCTGTGGCGCAAGCGCCGCAAGGCTGCCGCCGAGGCACGGGCATTCGCCACCGAGATCGCCGGTGCGGAGCCCGGGACCCCGCGGCCGTGAACCGTGAGATCCGCAGCTGGCTCACCGACATGGACGGGGTCCTCGTCCACGAGGGCCACGCCCTACCCGGTGCCGCGGAGTTCATCGGCGCGCTGCGGTCCGCCGGTCGCCCCTTCCTGGTCCTGACGAACAACTCGATCTTCACGCCGCGCGACCTCCGCGCCCGGCTCGCGGCTGCCGGTCTCGACGTCCCGGAGGAGTCGATCTGGACCTCGGCCCTGGCGACCGCGCAGTTCCTCGCGGACCAGGTCCCCGGCGGCAGCGCGTACGCCGTCGGCGAGGCCGGCCTGACGACGGCGCTCTACGAGTCGGGCTACACGCTCACCGAGTCCGCGCCGGACTACGTCGTGCTCGGAGAGACCCGGACCTACTCGTTCGAGGCGATCACGAAGGCCGTCCGGCTGATCAAGGGTGGTGCGCGGTTCATCTGCACCAACCCGGACGTGACCGGTCCGAGCGCCGAGGGCGACCTCCCCGCCACCGGGGCGGTCGCCGCGATGATCACGGCGGCCACCGGGCGCAAGCCGTACTTCGTCGGGAAGCCGAACCCGATGATGTTCCGCTCGGCCCTCAATCGCATCGACGCGCACTCCGAGTCGACGGCGATGATCGGCGACCGGATGGACACCGACATCGTCGCGGGCATCGAGGCGGGCCTGCAGACGTTCCTCGTGCTCACGGGTTCGACGCGGGCGCACGAGGTCGATCGGTTCCCGTTCCGACCGAGCCATGTGGTCGACTCGATCGCGGACCTGGTGGAGCGGGTCTGACCGGTCGCAGCTCCCGCAGCCCGGGCTGGGTGCCGAACCAGCACGGTGCCTGGGCGATGCTCGTCCTCCCCCCGGTCGTCGGCGCGATCGCGTCCGGGATCGCGTGGCCGCACCTCGTGCTGCTCGCCGCCTGGATCATGGGGTACCTCGCGTTCTTCGCCGCGGGCCTGTGGCTGCGGTCCCGGCGCAAGCCGCGGTACTGGCCACCGGTCCGCACCTACACGATCGCCGTGGTCGCCCTCGCCGTCGTGCTGCTCGCCGTGCACCCGGAACTGGCCTGGTGGGCGCCGGTCTTCGCCCCGCTGCTCGCGGCGAGCCTGTGGTTCTCCGCGCGTCGGGCCGATCGCTCTCTCGCCAACGACGCCACCACCGTCCTCGCGGCGAGCCTGATGACGGTGGTGGCGTGGGGGCTCGGCGCCGCCGGTGGGACCACCGGTGGCGGACTGCTCGGGCGACTGCCCGGCGCCGCGGCGCCGCACGCGTGGCTGCTCGCGGGTGTGCTGTTCGCGTACTTCGCGGGGACGGTGCTCTACGTCAAGACGATGATCCGCGAGCGCGGCAACCGACGGCTGTGGTGGGTGTCCGTCGGCTACCACGCCGCGATCGTCGTGCCGACGGCATGGGTCGAGCCGTCACTCGGTGCGCTCTTCGCGGTGCTCGCGATCCGCGCCGCCCTCGTCCCGCGGCGCTGGCCGACGCTCTCTCCCCGGTCCGTCGGCGTGGGCGAGGTGGTGGCCAGCGTCGCGCTCGGGGTCCTGCTGCTCACGCTCTGAAGCCTGGGCTCGCGGTGAACGCTGGGCTCGTGCTGAACCCTGGCTCGCGGTGAACCCCGGACTTGCGCCGAGACCTGGGCCTGCGCGCTGCCCCGAGCGGCGC
>DATKTF010000314.1:0-2257 GCA_035531255.1 Cellulomonadaceae bacterium | reverse complement strand
GTGAACCCCCTGCAGTTCGGTCCGACCGAGGACCTCGACCGCTACCCGCGTGATCTCGAGGGTGATCTGACGCTCCTCGCGGCGGCCGGTGTCGATCTCGTGTTCGCGCCGACGGTCGAGGTCGTCTACCCGGACGGGGACCCGACGGTGACGGTGAGCGCCGGGGTGTTCGGCGAGGTTCTCGAGGGTGCCGCACGCCCGGGCCACCTCGACGGCGTCCTCACCGTGGTGCTCAAGCTCCTGCACCTCGTCCGGCCCGACGTCGCGCTGTTCGGCCAGAAGGACGCCCAGCAGCTCATGGCGGTGCGCCGCATGGTGCAGGACCTGGACGTGCCGGTGCGGATCGACGCGGTCCCGACGGTCCGCGACCCCGACGGGCTCGCGCTCTCCTCGCGGAACGCCTTTCTCGGCCCCGAGGACAGGGTGCGGGCGTGCGGGCTGTCCGCCGCACTGTTCGCCGGAGCCGCGCGCGCCGGGTCGGGGGCCGACGCGGTGCGCGCGGCGGCAACGGCGGCGCTCCGGACCGCGGGCCTCGAGGTCGAGTACCTGGCTCTCGTCGACCCGGTGACGGTGGCCGAGGTCGGTGACCGGTACGCGGGCGAGGCCGTGCTCGCGCTCGCCGCGCGAGTAGGGTCCACGAGGTTGATCGACAACGTGCCGTTGACCCTGAGGTGAGGGCGACGCACACGAGGCGGCCGGAGCGGCCGGGGAGCGAGGGGCACCGGATGACCACGCTGCAGCGTCCGATGATGATCGGCAAGATCCACCGGGCCACGGTGACCCGGTCCGACCTCCACTACGTCGGGTCCGTCACGGTCGACGCCGACCTGCTCGAGGCGGCCGACCTGCTGCCCGGTCAGCAGGTCGACATCGTCGACGTGACCAACGGCGCCAGGCTGACGACGTACACGATCGCCGGCGACCGCGGTGCGGGCCAGATCTGCGTCAACGGCGCGGCGGCGCACCTCGTGCACCCCGGGGACGTCGTGATCCTCATCGCCTACGGGCTCCTTGCTGACGCCGAGGCGCGCACCTACGAACCGCGCGTCGTCTTCGTCGACGAGGCGAATCGGATCGTGGACGTCTCGAGCGAGGCGGGACAGGTCCCCGAGAGTGCCGAGGGCCTCCTCCCCAGCGGCCTCCCGCTCGCGGCGACGCGCGCGTGACCGGCCCCGTGGGACTCCCGGTCGCCCGCGCGGTGGACACGGCCATCGACGCCGCCTGGGGAGCGACGATGTCCTCGGTGCCACCGGTGCCACCGGTGCCACCTGTGCCACCTGTGCCGACTGTGCCGACTGTGCCACCTGTGCCACCTACGCCGACCGTGCCGAGGGTGCCGATGCGTCTCGCGACCCGCCTGGCCGCGCCGGCGCCCGGCTGGACGGTGGAGGCCGACGTCGTCGTCGTCGGCTCCGGCGTCGCCGGGCTGACTGCGGCGCTCGAGCTGCGGACCCGGGTGCCACGGGTGCTCCTCGTGACCAAGGGTGAGCTGTTGTCCGGGTCGACGATGTGGGCCCAGGGGGGGATCGCCGCCGCGCTCGATCCGTCGGACTCTCCGGCGGCGCACCTCGCGGACACGCTGGTGGCCGGGGCCGGGCTCTGCGACCCGCGCGCGGTCGAGGTCCTCGTCACCGAAGGTCCTGCGCGCGTGCGCGAGCTCGTCGCACGCGGTGCGAACTTCGACCGCGACCCTGCGGGCGAGCTCGCGCTGACACGGGAGGGCGGCCACCACGCGGACAGGATCGCTCATGCGGGCGGTGACGCGACCGGAGCGGAGATCTCCCGCGCGCTGGTCGCCCAGCTGGAAGCGGTCCGCAACGACCCGGGGATCGAGATCATCGAGCACGCACTGGTGCTCGACGTCCTCACGTCCGCGCCTGGGCCGGACGGTCGCCCCGAGGCCGCGTGCGGTGTGACGCTGCACGTCATCGGTGCGGGGTCGCGTGACGGCGTGGGAGCGGCGCTCGGGCGGGCCGTCGTGCTCGCGACGGGTGGCATCGGTCAGGTGTTCCGTTCCTCGACGAACCCCGCTCAGGCCACCGGTGACGGCATCGCGGCGGCGCTGCGGGCCGGTGCGGTCGTCGGTGACCTCGAGTTCGTGCAGTTCCACCCGACGGTGCTGTGGCTGGGCTCCGCGGTGCGGGGTCAGCTGACGCTGGTCTCCGAGGCGGTGCGCGGCGAGGGCGCCTACCTCCTGGACACCGACGGCACACGGTTCATGCCGGCGGTGCACCCGATGGCGGAGCTCGCACCGCGG
>DATKTF010000313.1:0-2279 GCA_035531255.1 Cellulomonadaceae bacterium | reverse complement strand
GATGGTGGACGCGTTCGTCAAGGCCCACCCGGACATCATCTCGTCCGTGAAGTGGGAGAGCGCCGGGGCGCCCGACCTCGTCGGGACGATCAAGCCGCAGGTCGACAGCGGAAAGCTGTCGGTCGACCTGGTGATGACCGGCACCGACGGGTTGTCCGCCGGCATCGAGCAGAACCTGTGGGTCCCGATCGTCAAGGACTACGCCAGCCGGCTGACCAACATGTCGACCTACCTCGACCCGGCGGCGAAGATGGAAGCGCTGGCTGACGGCTTCGGCGTCGTCACCACGTACTACCCGTCGGGCCCGCTGCTCCAGTACGACCCCAAGGTCGTGACGACCGTCCCCACGACCCCGGAGGAGCTCCTCGCCTGGGCCAAGGCGCACCCCGGCAAGTTCGGCTACGCCCGACCCGCCAACTCCGGCTCCGGCCGCACCTTCCTGATGGGTCTGCCGTACATGCTCGGCGACAAGGACCCGTCCGACCCGGTGAACGGCTGGGCCAAGACCTGGGCCTACCTCAAGGACCTCGGCCAGTACATCAACAACTACCCGACCGGCACCGGTGCGCTGATCTCCAACATGGCTGACGGCACCGTCGCCATGGTGCCGACGACGACCGGGTGGGACATCAACCCGCGCGCCCTCGGCCAGGAGCCGGCGACGATCGAGGCAGCGGCCTTCAGCAACTTCACCTGGGTGACGGACGCGCACTACGCCGTCGTCCCGAAGGGGCAGTCGGCGGACAAGATGGCGGCGATCCTCGACCTCCTGCAGTACATGCTGACGCCCGACGTGAACGCGATGGCCTACGACAGCGGGTACTTCTACCCGGGCCCGGCCGTCAAGGGCGCGACGCTCGACAAGGCGCCGCAGAAGAGCCAGGACGTCATCAAGAAGTTCGGGCGTGACTGGTACGACGCCCTGATCGCCAAGGAGCCGAAGGCCGTCCCGCTGTCCCCGGCGCTCATGGTCAAGGCATTCGACATGTGGGACCGCCAGATCGGTACCGGAAAGTACAAGGCGAGCTGATCATGACCATCGCTGCCAGCAAGTTCGAGTCCCTGGAGCTGCACGGCCTCGGCCGGAGCTTCGGCGGGGTCGACGCACTGGTGGACCTCAACCTGACGGTCCGGGCGGGCGAGTTCATCGCCCTGCTCGGGCCGTCGGGCTGCGGCAAGTCCACCGCGTTGAACTGCCTCGCCGGGCTGCTCCCCCTGACCCACGGTCAGATCCTGATCGACGGCAAGCGGGTGGACACCGTCGCGGCAGAGAACCGCGGGTTCGGCATGGTGTTCCAGAACTACGCGCTCTTCCCGCACCTGACGGTCGAGAAGAACATCGCCTTCGGGCTGCAGATGCGCAAGGTGCCCAAGGACGAGATCAAGCGTCGGGTCGCCGAGGCGATCGCCCTGGTCAAGCTCGAGCAGCACGCCAAGAAGCTGCCCGGCCAGCTCTCCGGCGGTCAGCAGCAGCGCGTCGCGATCGCGCGCGCCGTCGTGCTCGAGCCACGGCTCGTGCTGATGGACGAGCCGTTGTCGAACCTCGACGCGAAGCTGCGGCTCGAGATGCGTACCGAGATCCGGCGGCTGCACCAGTCGCTCGGGCTGACGACCATCTACGTCACCCACGACCAGGAGGAGGCGCTGTCCATGGCGGACCGCCTCGTCGTCCTCCGCGAGGGCCGCGTCCAGCAGGTCGGCACCCCGGAGCAGCTCCACAACAGCCCGGAGAACTGGCACGTCGCGGACTTCATGGGCTACCGCAACCTGATCGACCTGGACGTGACCGCGGTCGACGGCAACGCCGTGACCGTCGCCGACCAGGGCTTCACGCTCCGCGGGACCGCCGTCCACACGCCCCACGTCGGGGACAAGGTGCGGGCCGCGATCCGACCGGAGGACCTCGTGGTCGTGTCCCCCACCGTCCCCGTGAAGGGCGGGAACACGACCACCGCGACGGTGTCGGTCGTCGAGTACCACGGTCGCGAGTTCGCCGTCGGGGTCACGACGCCCGGCGGACGTGGGCTCCACGTGCGGTCGGACCACGCCCCGGTCATCGGCTCCGTGGTCGAGCTCACCGCGGACCCCGCTCGGGTCCTCGTGTTCCCCGCCGACCTCGTCGACCCGGCGACGCTCTCGGTCGAGGAACGCGAGCTGGCCGAGGTCCGGAGATGACCGCGCCGGCGGTCGCCCGGCGGAAGCCGACCAGGTCGACGGCGAGCCTCCGTCACCGACTCGCCGAGCGCGGCATCGACGCCTCGCTGCTCATGCTGGCTCCT
>DATKTF010000312.1:0-3697 GCA_035531255.1 Cellulomonadaceae bacterium | reverse complement strand
GAGGGTCAGGCCAGGTCGGCAGCGGTGTAGTAGCCGCCGTCGATCAGGATCTTCTTGTAGTTGTCCTTCGTGACGACCTGCGACTCGAGCAGGTAGGACGGGACGACCTTGACGCCGTTGTTGTACGTGGTGGTGTCGTTGGTCTTCGGCGTCTGGTTCTTGAGGATGGCGTCGGCCATCGCGACCGTCACCTTGGCGAGCTCACGCGTGTCCTTGTAGATCGTCGAGTACTGCTCGCCCGCGATGATCGACTTGACCGAGGCGGCCTCGGCGTCCTGGCCGGTCACGATCGGGTACGGCTGGTTGGCCGTGCCGTAGCCGACACCCTTGAGGGCGCCGAGGATGCCGATCGACAGACCGTCGTACGGCGAGAGCACGCCCGCGACCTTCGAGCCGTCAGCGTAGGTCGAGGTCAGCAGGTTCTCCATGCGGGACTGGGCTGTGGCCGGGTCCCACCGCAGGATCGCGACCTTCTGGAAGTCGGTCTGGCCGCTCTTGACGACGAGGACCTTCTTGTCGATGTACGGCTGCAGGATGCTCATCGCGCCCTTGAAGAAGAACGGCGCGTTGTTGTCGTCGGGCGAACCGGCGAAGAGCTCGATGTTGAGCGGGCCCGTCTTGCCGGTGTCCTTGCCGGAGGCGTCCAAGATGCCCATGCCGGTGAGGAGCGCCGTGGCCTGCTGGACGCCGACCTTGAAGTTGTCGAACGTCGCGTAGTAGTCCACGTTCGGGCTGTTCATGATCAGGCGGTCGTACGCGATGACCGCGATGCCGTTCGAGTGGGCCTCCTGGAGCTGCGTCGACAGCGCCGTGCCGTCGATCGAGGCGATGATCAGGAGCTTCTCGCCCTTGGTGATCATCGTCTCGATCTGGTTGACCTGGGTCGGGATGTCGTTGTCGGCGTACTGGAGGTCGACCTTGTAGCCGAGTGCCTCGAGCTGCGACTTGACGCCGTTGCCGTCGTTGATCCACCGCTCGGACGTCTTGGTCGGCATCGCGACGCCGATCGTGATGTCGCCCGCCGGAACAGCCGCGGCCCCGGAGCCGGCCGCGCTGGGGGTCGTGCCCGCTCCGCTCCCGCTGCACGCGGCGAGAGCCAGGGTGAGGGTCAGTGCTGCCGCGGCTGCGGCGACGTTCTTGATGCGCATGGTTTCTCCTCGTTGAGATGCAGGTCCGGCTGCGTTGCCGGGGTCGTGCGGTGGTACCTCGCTGCGACGAACCCCGTGCGGGGTTCGTTCAATAAGTGAATGTTAGCGCTCACATCGGCTCTGTCACGCCTTGCGAGGTCACATTTGCGTCACAGTCAGATACCGGCTGCGAGACGGTAGTACGCCGAGTTCCAGCGGATCTCGTCACGGAACCGGCGACGCGTGGTGTCCTCGTCGATCACGAGCAGCTCGGTGCGCGCGATGTCCGCGAAGTCCTCGAACACCTCGACGCCGACGGCCGTCGTGAGCACGGTGTGGTGCGCACCGCCAGCCGTCAGCCACGCCTCGGCCGAGGTCGCGAAGTCGGGCCGGGGCTTCCACACCGCCCGGGCGACCGGCAGGTGCGGCAGCGCCTCGTCCGGCGCGACGACGTCGACCACGTTGGCCGTGAGACGGAACCTGTCCCTCATGTCGGACAGTGCCACGACGAGACCCGGTCCGGCGTCGGTGTCGAAGACCAGACGGACCGGGTCCTCCTTGCCACCGATGCCGAGCGGGTGCACCTCGAGCGCGGGTCGGGCGGTCGTCAGGGACGGGCAGATCTCGAGCATGTGCGCACCGAGGATCTTCTCGTTGCCCGGCACCAGGTTGTAGGTGTAGTCCTCCATGAGCGAGGCGCCGCCGGGTAGACCGGCGCCCATGACCTTGGCGGCCCGGACGAGCACGGCCGTCTTCCAGTCGCCCTCGGCGCCGAAGCCGAAGCCCTTCGCCATGAGCCGCTGGACCGCGAGCCCGGGGAGCTGGCGCAGCGCGCCGAGGTCCTCGAAGTTGGTCGTGAACGCCGTCGCGCCGAGGTCACCGAGAAGTCGGAGGAGCGCGAGCTCCTGACGTGCGCCGTAGCGGAGCGACTCGTGGCGCTCGCCGTCCTTGCGCAGCTCGGGAGCGACGTCGTAGAGGTCCTCGTACTCGGCGACGAGCGGGTCGATGTCCTCGTCCGACACGTCCGCGACGGCCGCGACGAGGTCGTTGACCCCCCACGTGTTCACGGACACGCCGAACCGGAGCTCGGCCTCGGTCTTGTCCCCCTCGGTGACGGCGACGTTCCGCATGTTGTCGCCGAAGCGCGCGAGCCTGAGCTCGTGGGTCGCCGCCCAGCCCGCGGCCGCGCGCACCCATGTGCCGACGGACGCCGTCACGGCCGGGTTCGACACATGACCGACGACCGTCTTGCGCGCGATCCCGAGACGGGACTGGATGTAGCCGAACTCGCGGTCCCCGTGCGCCGCCTGGTTCAGGTTCATGAAGTCCATGTCGATGGTCGACCACGGCAGCTCGACGTTCGCCTGGGTGTGCAGGTGCAGCAACGGCGTGCGGAGGGCATCGAGGCCGGCGATCCACATCTTGGCGGGTGAGAACGTGTGCATCCACGCGATCACGCCGATCACCGCGTCGTCGGCGTTGGCGTCGAGCGCGGCACGACGGATCGACGCGGAGTCCTTGAGCACGGGCTTCCAGACGATGCGCACCGGGACGTCGTCGGAGGCGTCGAGCGCCCGCGCGATCTCCTGCGACTGAGCGGCGACCTGGCGGAGGGTGTCCTCGCCGTACAGGTCCTGGCTCCCGGTGAGGAACCACACCTCGCGGTCGGCGTACGGCTTGGTCATGACGGGTTCTCCTGATCGGTGGTGGTGGCCGAGGCCTGGCCGTAGACGTTCTGGTAGCGGTCGTACAACGCGTCGATGTGGACCTGGTCGATGGGGAGCGGCTCGCCGAGCTGGCGCGAGATGTGCACCGTCCGCGCGACCTCTTCGACCATGACCGCCGCCTTGACCGCGTCGGTCCCGTCCTTGCCGATCGTGAACGGCCCGTGGTTGCGCATGAGCACGGCGCGGCTGCGGGAACCGCGCAGCGTCTCGACGATCCCCTGGCCGATCGAGTCGTCCCCGATCAGCGCGAACGGCCCGATCGGGATGTCGCCGCCGAACTCGTCGGCCATCATCGTGAGCACGCACGGCACCGGCTCGCCGCGGGCGGCCCACGCCGTCGCATACGTCGAGTGCGTGTGGACCACGCCGCCGACGTCGGGCATGTGCCGGTAGACGTAGGCGTGAGCGGCCGTGTCGGACGACGGCGACCGGTCGCCGTCCACCAGGTTCCCGTCGAGGTCGCACACGACCATCGACTCCGCGGTGAGAGTGTCGTAGGTCACGCCGGACGGCTTGATCACGAAGAGGTCCGCACTGCGGAGCCGCTGCGAGATGTTGCCCGCGGTCCACACCACGAGACCCCACCGCGGGAGCTCACCGTGCAGCCGGGCGACGATCTCGCGAACACCGGCGATCTCTGCCTGAACCGCCGGCGAGAACTGGTCGAGGCTCATCAGGCCCGCACCGCCGCTCCGCTGCGGGCCTCACGCCGGATCGCCTTGAGACGGTGCATGACGCCGTTGGAGCCCGGACGGTCGAGCCGGCCGAAGTAGTCGTGCAGCAGCGTGTACTCCGCGAAGAGGGCGTCGTACCGGACCGAGTTCTCCTCGATCGGCGTGTAGG
>DATKTF010000311.1:0-6349 GCA_035531255.1 Cellulomonadaceae bacterium | reverse complement strand
ACCGACCAGACCTCCAGACGGCCGCCGTCACCACCGACGGCGACCAGGTGACCCACCGCGCTGAAGCTCGCCGCGTACAGCGCCTTGTCGGGCACCGTCACGGAGGCGATCTCGTGCGCAGGCGCACCGGTCGACCACAGGACGAGCGTCGAGGCGTCCGTCGCCAGCGCGACGACGCTCCCGTCGGGACTCACGTCGAGCGCGTTGACGAGGCTCTGCGTCTGAGCGAGCCGCGCCACCTGGGTACGGCCCGACGCGCTCAGCAGAGCCGTCCGGGCCTCCACCGTGTCGGCGGTCCGGTACGCGGAGACGGCGACCTGTCCCGCGAGCGCGGTGTCGGTCCCGGTCAACGACTGGGAGGTCACCGCGAGCTGTCTCGAGACGGCCAGATCACGCTCGCGGCCGACCGCACGGTTCTGCACGACCGTCGCCGTGGCGAGACCTCCGGTGCTCAGCGCGAGGACCCCGAGCCCGGCCGCCAGGGCACGCAGCCGGAGCGTCGACCGTCGCCGCGCCAGGACTCGCGCGGCATCGGCGGCGCTGCTCTGCTCGAGGAACTCGCGCTCCAGCGCCGTCAGCTCGTTGTGGTCGTCGATCCCGGCGACCCAGGACAGCGCGACCTCCAGCGCGGAGCCCCGGTACAACAGGTCCGGGTCGCGGCCGGCCACCACCCAGTGGTCCACAGCCTCGGTGAGCCGACCGTGGGTGCGGAGCCCGTCACGGTCCGCCGCGAGCCACACGCGGAAGCGGGGCCACGCATTGATCAGCGCCTCGTGCGCGAGCTGGACGTGCCCGCGGTCCGACGTCAGCAGTCGGGCATCGACGCACGCCGCCACGACGTCGAGCGACGCCTGCGCCGAGAACTCCGCGCGATCGGCGGGCCGGCGTGTGTCGGGAGCCCCGTCACGCACCCGGACCAGCCGCAGGAGCGTTCGCCGCGCGGCGTCGCGCTGCTCCTCGGTGAGGGACTCGTAGACCTCCTCGGCGGTCTTGGCGATCGCCCCGGCGAGCCCGCCCGCCTCCCGGTAGTGGGCGAGCGTCAGTCGCCGCCCTGACGAGGTCAGCCAGGTGACGTACAACGCGTGCGAGAGCAGCGGGAGCACCCCCGGGTCGAGCCCGGCTCCGGTCGGCGAGGGCGACCCCGCCGTCGCGTCGGAGAGGAGCACCTCGAGCAGCGCGTCCTCGACCTCGATGCCGACCGCTCGCGCCGGCTCGACCACGACCCGACGCAGGGCCTCGAGCGTCAGGGGTCCGACGAGCACCTGGTTCTCCCCGAGCCAGTGCGCCAGCCGGTCGAGCTCCAGGGCACGGTCGAAGAAGTCCGCACGCAGACCGATGACGACGACGACACCGTCGCGGTGGATCGCGTCGAGCCGGTCGAGGAACGTCAGCGTCTCCGTCGGGGTGCGCTCGGACGCGAAGACCTCCTCGAGCTGGTCCACGACGAGGACCGCGCGGTCGCTCAGACCTCCCGTGTCGCGCAGCTGGTCGAGCGTCGCCAGCGGGTGCGCGCCCGGCGTGACGATCACCACCGGGACTCCCCGCTCGCCGAGCCGTGCTGCGAGCCCCGCGCGGAGCACCGACGACTTGCCCGAGCCCGACGACCCGATGACCACGAGCGGTGTCGACGGGTGGCCGGTCACCCGGGCGACGAGGGCATCGGTCAGCACCTCGCGCCCGAAGAAGAGTGCCGCGTCCTCCGGCTGGTAGGCGGCGAGGCCCCGGTACGGTGCCGGTGTCGCCGCAGACCGCCTGCCAGGCGCTCGTCGCAGGCGGTTGACCGCCGCGACCCATGCCGGGAGCTCGTCGGTCCCGACCCCGAGCGACGTCAGAACCTGGGTGAACTGGCCCACCGTCGCCAACGGCGGGAGGTGGCGACCACTGAGGTAGCCCCCGACGGTGGCGACCGGGAGGCCCGCCGCGTGCGCGACGTCCCGCACGGTCATGCCCTGACGTTCCCGCAGCACCGTCAGGGCCGCGGCAAGGTCCTCGCGCGAGGACAGGTCGTCCGGTGACAGGTCGGGGCGGTCGTCGACGGACACGGGAGGCTCTTTCGGTCGAAGGTCGACGCCAGGCACTCACGACCGTGCGTGCAGTGCGACGACGTGCCGCCCTGGGTGTGCCGGCGCCATCAGGGTAGTGAGTCTCGACGCCGTCGACGTTCCCGTGTCAGCCGCCGGACGGTCGAGGCGTGCCGCGCTCACCTGCGCCGACGCGTGACTCCCCGCCGCCGTGTCCTCGGCACCGTCAGGTGACGGTGAGCTCCGCATACATCCCGGCGGCGTAGTGCCCGGCGACGTTGCAGACGACCTCGTACCGTCCGGGCGCGAGGTTCATCGTGACCCAGCCGGACGTCCCGGGCTCGATGCCGTCGCCGGCACCGGCAGCGGCGGTTCGTGACGCCTCGCCGAGGCTGCCCGTCTCGTCGACCGTGCCGTCCCCGCGGACCGCTCGAGCTCCCGCGTCCTGACCAGGCGCGAGCGGGAGCACGACGAGCTCGTGCTCCTCGGTCCCGACGTTCGCCGCGACGAACGACACGGTGCCCGTCGGGACGGTGGACGTGTCGGTGCGCAGCCACATGGCGCCTCCCGCCGGCGATCGACGACCACCCATCATGGGTCCGCCCATGTTCGAGAGCGTGACGTGCACGACGGCCCCCGGGAGGTCGGGCACCTCCGAGGCGCTCCCTCGGAGGTGTTCCCCGGCCCGTGACCCGCTCGTGCCTGCCAGGCCGGCACCCGGCAGCCCGCCGTTCGCCACGGCCCAGGCCACGGAGCCGGCCAGGAGCCCGAGGGTCAGCACGAGAGCCCCGACCAACCACCCGCGCCGTACCGGTCGGGTCACTGCACCCCTCCGCGTGACGCGACGATCGCGGCACGGTGAGCCTGGTACGTCTCGAGATCGATCTCCCCGAGTGCCAACCGCCGGTCGAGGATCTCCATCGGCGAGTCGGGCCGCGGGCTCGCAACCGGCGGCGACGCGAGGGGCGCCGTCGGGGCGGACGTCGCGTGCCCGTGGTTCCCCGACGGCAGCAACCTGACGACGAGCCAGATGATCGCCGCGATCAGGACGATCCAGAACAGGCCCATGAAGATCCATGCGCCACCAGCCATACCTCCGCCGTACCAGCCCATCATGTCCAGCTCCCTCGCTCGATCTGTCCCCTGCTGTCGACTCCAGCCTGACGCTCGCGTGCGTCGATACCCGCGCGGAACGACAAAGATTCGACGAAGGTACGCGGTGCCGGGCGCCTCCGATCGGGGCCGACCTCGGCTCAGTCCGAGCCCGAGCTGCCTGACGCTCGTGCCGGGAGCACCATCACGAACCTCGCACCGGTGCCTGCCCCGCCGCTGGAGGCCGTCAGCGTGCCGCCGTGGGCGTGCACGATCGCGCGCGCGATCGTCAGCCCGACCCCGGTCCCCGCACTGCTGCGGGTGCGCGACGCGTCGCCGCGGAAGAACCGTTCGAAGATCCGACCGGAGTCGGCCGGGTCGAACCCCTCCCCGGTGTCGACCACCTCGAGCACGCCGCTCTTGAGCCCCGCGCGAACGATCACGCGCACGTCTCCTCCGCCGGCGGTGTGCCGGAGCGCGTTGTCGAGGATGTTCGCGACGGCCTCCGCGAGTCGCTGCGGGTCGACCTCGACGACAGGCGACGGGTCGCTCAGCTCGAGATCCAGGCTGATCCCCGCGGCGACGAACCGCGCCGTGCTCGACGTGACGGCCTCGCGAGCGATCGTTGCGAGGTCGACGACGCGCGGGTGCAGGTCGAGCTGGCGCTCCTCTGCCCGGGACACGGCCGCCATGTCCGCCACCAGGTGCTGCAGCCGGCGCGTCTGCCCGGTGAGGGTCTCGAGCGTCGTGCTGTCGACGGGGAGGACTCCGTCCGCCACGGCGGTGACGGTGGCGTCCAGTGCCGCGAGCGGCGTGCGGAGCTCGTGCGCGAGGTCGCCGATCAGCTGCCGACGCATCGTCTCGGTCTCGGCGAGCCGGGCAGCCATCGCGTTGAACGACTCGGTCAGCTGCGTGAACTCGGGTCCGATCGCCGGCGTCGCGATCCGCGCGTCGAGATGGCCCCGGGCGATCCGGTCCGCAGCGTTCGCGACCGTCGCCACCGACCGGCCGAGCCGTCGGGCGACGATCCAGGTGACCATCCACGACGTGATCAGCGCGACCGGGACCGCGATCCCCAGCGCGGTGAGGATCGCATTCGCGAACGCCTCGTCGACGTGGCTCTGGATGGCCGGCTCGATGCGCGGCCCCTCCGCCATCCGCAGGTGCGACTGGAAGAGCTGCGGCGCGATGACGAGAGCGACGACCAGGAGCGTGACACCACCCGCGAGCACGACCAGCCCGAGGGACGCGCCGAGACGCCAGGCGAAACCCAGCGGGGCACCGTCCGCCCTGCGCCTCGCCCTCATCCGCTCGCCATCCGGTAGCCGACTCCCCGCACCGTCCGGATGTACCGGGGCTCGGTGACATCGTCCCCCAGCTTGCGCCGCAGGTGCCCGATGTGGATCGCCACGACCCTGTCGTCGCCGAACCATCCCGGACCCCAGACCTCCTCACGCAGCCGCGCCCGGCTGAACGCCGTGCCCGGGCGCGAGGACAGCACCGCGAGCAGGTCGAACTCGAGGGGTGTGAGGGATACCGACCGTCCCTCGACCGTGACCTCGCGAGCCTCGGTGTTGATCTCGAGCGCTCCGAACCGACGCGGGGGCCGATGCGGGGGCTCTGCCGACACGTCCTGCGCGCGTCCCGCCGTGTCGCCCGCCGTCCGGGGGCGTCGCAGCATGCTCCGGATGCGCGCCACGAGGACCCGCGACGAGAACGGCTTCGTTAGGTAGTCGTCGGCGCCGACCGAGAGTCCGACCAGCACGTCGATCTCCTCGGCACGGGCGGTGAGCATGAGCACGTACGCGTCGCTGAACGTGCGCAGCCGTCGGCACACCTCGACGCCGTCGACCCCCGGCATCATCACGTCCAGGACCACCACGTCGGGATGTCCGGCTGCCGCCAGCCGGAGGGCCTCCGTCCCGTCCGTCGCGGTGTCGACCTCGAACCCGTCGCGCGCGAGGTAGGCCGCGACGACGCGCACGAACGCGGGCTCGTCGTCCACGACGAGCGCGCGGTACCGAGTCCCGACGGACGGCGACGGCGCCGTGGTCGCCTCTCTCGCTGCCACCACGGCGCCGTCCTCTCCGCCCGTCCCGAGACTCCTCGCCCGGCAGGGCTGTCACCGGTTGTCACCGGTTGTCACCGGCTCACACCGGCGTGCTGCTACTGCGGACCGACCGGCAGGACCACCCGCTTGTGGGTCGAGTTCATCACGACGGCGAACGACCCGTACCAAGCCAGCAGCGCCGTCACGATACCGAGGACGCCGCCGATCCGGGTGTACCCGGTCGTTCCCGTGTACTCGCCGAGCGCGAGCGCGAAGAACGTCACGGTGAGGACCACGAACACGAGGAAGATCACCGTGGTCGTCCGCCGTGCCGCGAACGTCATGTAGAGCGTGAAGATGCCCCACGCGAGCAGGAACACCGCCACGCCCTTGCCGGCGTCTGCGCCCGCACCCTTGAGATCGGTGAAACGGGCGAGGAACCAGAACGCCATCCAGAACGCGCCGTACGAGCAGAACGCGGTGGCACCGAAGACGTTGCGGTTCGCGAACTCCCAGATCCCGGCGGCGAACTGCGCGAGCCCGCCGTAGAAGAGGGCGAGCCCGAACACCACGGGCTCGACGGTCGCCGGCACGAGCCCGGCGTTGACGAAGCTGAGGACGAACGTCGTCAGCGCAAATGCACCGAGCCCGAGAGCGCCCGGGTCCGCGAAGGGAACCGGTGCTGCCGCTGGTGCCTGAACGGTCGTCGTACCACGAGTGCCTTGAACGTCGTTGCTCATCATTGAACCCCTCGTTCACGCCCTGCTCGTCCGAGCCGGGCGGACTGTGTTGACCTCGAGACAGTAGCGGGTGTTCGGCACTTCGCGGTATGGCGCGCCATACCTCACCTCTCTCATGTTCTCCGCACCCCCGACGCCCTCCTCGCCCACCGATCGCTCACCGCGTCGCCCAGGTCACGGTGACGGTGGGACCGCCGCCGACCCGCCCGTCCCGACGGCGTCGACCTGGCCGCGGGCCGCATGGCCCGCAGCGACGGCGGCGACGGCGATCGTGACGAGGGCGCCCAGGAGCAGCGCGGCGGGTTCGCCGTCGACGAGCAGGTGCAGCTGTGTCCCGAGGGCCGCGGCCCCGACCGGGACCCCGAGCTGCGCGGCGGCGAGCCCACCCATCGCGACCGGTTGGCCGACCGCACGGGGCACGAGGTGGGCGAGCACGGCGCCGACCC